>CATEEE010000037.1 GCA_949499045.1 Marinobacterium sp. xm-d-530
GTGTGGGGCTATAGTGGCGTGGAGTGGTAAAAAGTGGGTTAAAGTGGGTCAATGTGGAGAGTAGGTGGGGGAGCCGACTCTTCACGTGAGTGGTGGTTTAGGCCGCTACTCAAGGGATTCACAGATAGGAGTGGTAACGAATGTTCCGTGGGGTCAATAAAATCAATTTGGATGCGAAGGGGCGCATGGCTTTGCCTGCGCGCTATCGCGACCAAATTGCAGACTGCTGCGAGAACCAGTTAGTAGTTACCATCGATACAGAAACTCGCTGTCTGCTTCTCTATCCGTTACCGGAATGGGAAACCATTGAGAAGAAGATTGAGTCTCTACCAAGCTTTAACCCCGCGGCCCGCCGCATCCAGCGTCTTTTGATAGGTCATGCAACTGACCTTGAGCTGGATGCGAGCGGCCGTTTTCTTTTACCGCAACCCCTTCGTGAATATGCGCAGATGGACAAGAAGTTGGTACTTCTTGGTCAGGGGCGCAAATTTGAGATCTGGAGCGAAGACCAGTGGTTGGAAGCTCGAGATCAATATCTGGCCGAGACCGATGAGTCGAGCGCTCTGCCAGATGATCTTCAAACGCTTTCGCTTTAGGGGGTGGCTCAATGAGTGACTCTTTTAAGCACATCACAGTCCTTCTAAATGAAGCGGTCGACGCGCTTGTGCAAGATCCTGCTGGAATCTATGTCGATTGTACTTTTGGTCGTGGTGGTCACAGTGCGCTAGTGCTTGAAAGGTTGAATGAAGATGGGCGTCTGATCGCTATCGATAAAGACCCTGAAGCGATTAGCTTTGCAAATCAACGTTTTGCGGATGAACCGCGTTTCTCAATTGAGCATGGTTCATTCTCAGAGCTGCAGTCATTTATCGAAGCGCGCGGCTTAACCGGAAAAATATCTGGCGTATTGATGGATCTGGGTGTTAGTTCGCCCCAGTTAGATGATCCAAAACGCGGTTTCAGTTTCCAAAATGACGGTCCATTGGATATGCGAATGGATACAACGTCGGGCGAAAGCGCTGCGGACTGGATCAATCGAGCGCCAGAAAAAGAGATTGCCGATGTTCTGTTTACTTATGGCGAAGAGAGGTTTGGTCGTCGTATGGCTGCGGCGGTTATTCGCGAGCGAGAGATTGAGCCCATTACCACAACAGCTCGTTTGTCTTCAATTATTGCTGAAGCTAACCCTAAGTGGGAGAAAGGCAAAAACCCAGCGACACGTGCCTTTCAGGGGATTCGAATTCATATCAATAAAGAGCTTGAAGATGTTGAGCAGGTTCTTGATCAATCCTTAGAGGTACTCGCTGTCGGTGGGCGCCTTGCAGTCATCAGTTTCCATTCGTTAGAAGATCGTATTGTTAAGCGCTTTATTCGTAAATATGTAAAAGGGGATGAGCATCTTCCTGCAGGTATACCGTTTACGCAGGATATGTTGAATCAACGCCTAAAGGCGATCGGTAAAGCGGTCAAGGCGGGCAAGGATGAGGTGTCTGATAATCCTCGCTCCCGAAGTGCAGTAATGAGAATAGCGGAGAAACTCAAATGATCCCGTTCTCAATACCCTTCAGGGATAGGCTCTCCATAAAGCAGAAGCCTAAGCAACAAACTAAAGAGCTGCCCATGTTAGAACTTGGTCAGCTTTTTGCACCTCTGGTCTCTGGCTTTTTATTGATTGCTTTCATCTTTATCTCTGCTTTGGCGGTGATCTACACTGCTTATGATTACCGTCGTCTTTTCAATCAGCAACAGGTTCTTGTGCGTCAAAGCGACGAGCTGCGCATTGAGTGGGGGCAGTTGTTGCTAGAGCAGTCAGCCTGGGGTGCAAACAACCGTGTGGAAGTGTTGGCGGAGCAGCGCTTAGGCATGAAGATGCCTAAAGCAAATGAGATTAGGCTGGCGATCGATGAGTAACGAAGAGGTGGTTCAGACTCAAGCGGCTAAAGGCTGGCGACTGTGGCTAGTCTTTATCGCGCTCGTGCTTATCTCGGGTGTGATTGTTGCGAAGATGGTGTCGCTCTATACCGCGGAACAGGCATTTCTGCAGAAACAGGGTGATGCACGATCGCTTCGCACTCGTTTAACGCCTGCGCATCGTGGTTTGATTACTGATCGCCATGGTGATCCCTTAGCGGTCAGTGCGCCGGTGGCGACCATTTGGGCCGACCCTAAAGAGACCGATCTACAAAACTCAAACCTGCCTCAGTTGGCTCGTCTGTTGAGTTTGAACCCGCAATCGCTACTCAACTCGCTAAAAGAGAATCCTTCACGTCGTTTTATGTACCTCAAGCGACAGGTGACACCTGAGCTGGCTGAGCATGTTGGTGAGCTTAATATTCGTGGTATCCATGTCGATCAAACCTTCCGCAGGTTCTACCCGACCGGTGAAGTTTCAACACACTTGGTTGGATTCACCAATGTGGATGGTAAAGGGCAAGAGGGCTTTGAATTGGCCTTTGATGAGATGCTGCATGGGGAGCCTGGTCGAGCACTGGTTCTTCAAGATCGCAAAGGCAGAACCATCAAACACCTTAAGTCTTTGCAGGAGGCCGATCCCGGTGAAGATTTAGCGCTGAGTATCGATCTGCGTTTGCAGTATCTGGCCTACCGAGAGCTCAAAGATGCTGTACAGACGCACAAAGCGGATTCGGCATCGGCCGTTATTCTGGATGCTCGTACCGGTGAGGTGTTGGCGTTGGTTAATCAGCCTTCATACAACCCGAACGATCGTCGTAACCTGAATCCTAACGGGCTACGTAATCGCGCCGTGACCGATATTTTTGAGCCGGGTTCGACCATGAAACCGATCACCGTAGCTGCTGCCTTGATGAGTGGCGATTACCAATTTGAGGATGTGATCGATACTTCGCCAGGTTATATCCGAGTTCGTGGCTCGTCGATTCGCGACCACCGTAACTACGGTGAATTAGACATGACAGGCATTATCACCAAGTCGAGCAACGTCGGTGTCGTTAAGTTGACGCTATCGATGGAGAATGATGCGGTTCGTAATCTGATGTTCAATATGGGGCTAGGGCAGCCGACCAATACGGGTTTTCCAGGTGAGCGCTCAGGTGTGTTGCCTTTCCTAAGTGAGCGCCAAGAGGTTGAACGTGCGACCCTATCCTACGGTTATGGGCTATCAGTAACACCGCTTCAGTTGGCGCAATCGTACATACCCTTTGCTAACCAGGGCGTTAAATTGCCTGTCTCACTCTACAAGTTGGACGAAAAGCCTGAAGGCGAGCGTGTTATGCCGGCCGAGGTGGCCACTCAGGTGCTGGGTATGATGGAGACGGTTGTTACTCCGATTGGTACTGCAAAACAGGCAGCGGTTCCAGGTTACCGTGTTGGGGGTAAAACCGGTACTGCTCACAAAGCCATTGCTGGCGGCTACGCTGAAGATGCTTATGTGTCAGTGTTTGCAGGCATAGCACCGATCAGTGATCCACGCATTGTAATGGTGGTGATGGTTGATAACCCGAAAGGGCAAGAGTATTACGGCGGCGCGGTGGCTGCTCCCGTTTTTTCTCGGGTGATGGGCGGTGTGCTGCGTTTGATGAATGTCCCGCCTGATAACTGGGATGAAGCCAAAATGCAGGTGGCCTCAAAATGACGCAGTTATCGATGCCGTGGAAACTTAATGAACTCCTAGAGCCATTTGGTCTTGGGGGGTCTGACGTCTGTATAAGTCAATTATCACAAGACAGTCGAGAAGATCAGTCTGGCGCACTGTTTGTTGCGCGATCAGGTGCCAATTTCAGTGCGACCGATTTCGCTGAGCAGGCGGTTAGCCGAGGTGCTAAAGCGGTTCTGTTACAGGGTAGTAGAGTTGAGGCTTCTTGTTTGGCTGAGCAGCTCGATGTTGAGGTGATCGCATGGCAGCCTGATACCTGCTCATTGGCTCAATTGGCCGATCGCTTTTACCACTCACCTTCCCAGTCGATGACACTGGTTGGCATTACCGGTACAAACGGTAAGACCTCTTCTGCTCACTTCCTCGTTCAGCTACTCACCCAGTTAGGTGGTCGAGCGGCAATGTTGGGAACCATTGGTGTTGGCTTTTTAGACGACCTCAGGGTTTCTAGTCATACCACGCTTGACCCAATTGCCCTGCAAAGAACCTTGGCAGAACTGCTCGAGTCGGGTGCCGACACCGTTGTAATGGAGGTGTCGAGCCACGCTATTGATCAAGGACGAATCGATCAGTTGGCTTTTGATTTAGTGGCCTACACTAACCTGTCACGAGACCACTTAGATTATCATGTCACGATGGAGGCTTATGCAGCCGCCAAGTCGAAGTTATTTGACTCTTATGGAGTGCCGTTGCAGCTGATTAATGCCGATGATGCTTACGCTGCGCAACTGTTAAATGAAACAACTGAAGCAACACGCTTAAGCTTTTCAACCCAATCAAGCAGGGCGAATATCGCCGCTAGCAATCCAGAGTTCAGTGCACAAGGTTTGTCATTTACTCTGACGATGAATGAGCAAACCATCACCGTCAATACCGCGCTAATGGGAAGCTTCAACCTGTCCAACCTGACGTTGGTATTGGGTGCAGCGGCGATGCTTGGCAATGACCTAAAAGACATTGAGAGTTGTGTCTCGAAACTGCAGTCCGTGCCAGGGCGTATGGAGGTTGTTTCCAGTGCCGGCGATCCGTGTGTCATTGTGGATTATGCCCACACGCCGGATGCATTGGAAAAAGCGTTAATCGCCTGTCGAGAACATTTAGTAGGCGGCGAGTTGTTGACTCTGTTTGGCTGCGGTGGTGAGCGTGACCGTGGAAAACGTCCCATGATGGCGGCCATAGCAGAACAGTTATCTGATCGTGTATGGGTGACCAGTGATAACCCACGCACTGAAAATCCACAAGCGATTATTGATGAAATTATGCTCGGCTTTACTGGAAGGAAACCGACTGTTGAAGTGATCGGTCGCGCCGATGCGATCGATCAGATCATTGATCATGCAACGGCTGACGATATTGTTTTGATCGCCGGTAAAGGTCACGAAGAGTATCAAGAGATCAATGGTGAGCGCCTCTCTTTCTCTGATCAGAAGCAGGCACTGTCAGCATTGAGAAGAGGCGCCACACTATGATGCGTGACTACTCTTTAATGGAGCTAGCATCAGTATTAAACGCTGAACTCATAGGTTCTGATGCGCCAATAGAACGCGTGACTACCGACAGTCGAAATGCGCATTCAGGTGATCTGTTTGTTGCGTTGAAAGGTGAGCGATTTGATGCGCATGATTTCGTATCAAAAGTCAGTCAACAGGGTGCATCAGCGGCTGTTGTGGAACACCCTCTTGAGTTATCTATCCCTCAGCTCATTGTGGCAGATACCCGAGTAGCATTGGGGCAACTGGGTGCGTTGAATCGTCAGCAATTTTCAGGTCAGGTTGTCGCAGTAACTGGAAGTGCTGGTAAAACCAGTGTCAAAGAGATGTTGGCGTTGATGTTCTCTTCATTAGCACCCACATTGGCTACCCAAGGTAATCTCAATAATGACATCGGTGCGCCACTCACGCTGCTTGAGCTCTCACCTCAACATGAGTTTGCGGTGATTGAATTAGGGGCTAGCGCGGTGGGCGAGATCGATTATACCTCTGCAATGACCCAGCCTAATATCGCCATTCTTAACAATGCTATGGACGCCCATGTAGAGGGGTTCGGAAGCCTTGAAAATATCGTTCAGGCTAAGTCAGAGATCTATGATGGCCTAGTGGAGGCCGGTATAGGAATCGTCAATCTAGATGATCCACATGCAGCCATTTGGACGGAGAAGCTCGATCGTTTGAAGAGGCGTTGGATCGGTTTCGGGTTGAAGGATTCTGCTGCAGTAACGGCAACGAATGTGACTGTGAATGATCGAGGTTGTTATGGATTTACCCTCCACTATCAGGGCAATCAATACTCCGTTCAGCTCTCTGTGATGGGACGTCATATGGTCTCCAACGCACTAGCCGCAATGGCTGCTTGGGTTGCATCAGGTCAGTCTATTGTTAGTGGGATTGAACCGTTAGAGAGCTACACAGGGTTTAAGGGTCGCCTGCAGGTCCATTCACTTAAGCCCACTCTTGCATTGATCGATGACTCTTACAACGCAAGCCCTTCTGCAGTGAAAGCTGCCATCGACACATTGATGACCCTTGAGGGTGAGCATCTGCTTGTTTTAGGTGATATGGCTGAGTTGGGAAGTGATGAAGTAACGCTTCACTTAGAGATTGGGCGTTATGCCAAGCAGCAGGGTGTTGAGCGTTTGATGGCAACTGGCCCGCTAATGGCGAATGCGGTATCAGCCTTCGGTGAGGGCGCGGATCATTTTGCGTCACGTGAAGATCTAGTGACTGAATTAAAAAACAACCTACCTAGTGAGGGTGCTCTGCTGGTTAAAGGTTCACGAAGTGCAGCGATGGATCGTGTGGTCGATGCACTGATAGAGATGGAAAAATAGTATGTTGGTCTATTTAGCAGATTACCTGTCACAATTTTACAGCGGCTTTAATGTCTTCAAGTACATCACCTTGCGCGGCATTATGGGGGTTTTAACGGCCTTAGCGATGGCACTATTGATGGGGCCGCATCTGATCAGAAAACTTCAGATTAAGCAGATTGGTCAGGCCGTTCGTCACGATGGGCCTGAGTCGCATTTGAGTAAAGCAGGTACACCCACGATGGGCGGTGCGCTGATTATTCTAGCAATTGTCACCAGTACTCTTCTCTGGTCTGATCTAGCCAACCCCTATGTTTGGGTAACACTGTTTGTACTTGTGGTATTTGGCGCGGTTGGTTGGGTTGATGATTGGCGCAAAGTGATTGAGAAAGACTCGCGCGGTTTACCCGCTAAATGGAAATACCTGTGGCAGTCTGTGGGCGGTGCCGCTGCGGCAGTAGCGCTTTTTTGGTTAGCGGAAACACCCGCTGAAACGGATCTGTTAATTCCGTTTTTTAAAGATACCGCGTTATCACTGGGTTTGCTGTTCATACCCTTTGCCTATTTCGTGATTGTCGGAAGTTCTAATGCGGTCAATCTAACCGACGGCTTGGACGGATTAGCGATCCTTCCAACCGTTATGGTCGCAGGCGCACTGGCGGTTTTTGCCTACCTGACAGGCCACGTCAAGTTTGCTGAGTATCTCAACATCCCTTACATCCCAGGTGCCGGTGAATTGATCATTCTGCTAGGCGCCATTATTGGAGCAGGCTTAGGATTCCTATGGTTTAACACCTACCCAGCGATGGTCTTTATGGGCGATGTCGGCGCACTAGCGCTGGGTGCTGTTTTGGGTGTGGTCGCCGTCATTGTTCGCCAAGAGCTTGTTCTTCTAATCATGGGCGGGATTTTTGTACTGGAAACTGTTTCAGTCATTCTGCAAGTGGCGTCATTCAAATTAACCGGTCGTCGCATCTTCAGAATGGCGCCGATCCATCACCACTTTGAGTTGAAAGGGTGGCCTGAGCCACGCGTCATCGTCCGTTTCTGGATCATCAGTTTTGTACTGGTGTTGATCGGCTTAGCGTCATTGAAAATACGATAGGAATTAACGTGTCACTGATTACGAGCGATAAACGCAGAATCATTATCGGCTTAGGTCAAACAGGCCAGAGCATCGCACGCTTCTTCGCAAGCCGCGGTCTGCCGTTTGCCGCCTGTGACACGCGAGAGAGTGGTGCGGCCATTGATGCGTTTCGTAATCAATACCCTGAGGTCGAACTGCAAACAGGTTCCCTAAATAGCGAATGGTTGAGTCAGGCTGATGAGTTGGTGATCAGTCCAGGAGTGGCTAAAAATCAGCCTGAGATTCAGGCGGCCATCGCTTCAGGTGCAAAATTAATCGGTGATATCGATCTATTTGCTCGCGAGGTGACGGCTCCAATCATTGCGATTACCGGTTCGAATGGTAAAAGTACCGTGACAACACTGGTTTGGCAGATGGCCGTGGATGCGGGCTGTCGTGTAGAAATTGGCGGCAATATAGGCATACCGGTTCTGGATCTATTAGCCAAACCTGCCGCCGATCTCTATGTTTTAGAACTCTCTAGCTTTCAGCTTGAAACTACCAACGATCTTAAGGCATCAGCTGCTACCGTATTGAACATGTCGGCCGATCACATGGACCGTTATGAGGGTATGCAGGGTTATCATGCTGCGAAACACCGCATCTATCGCCACTGTCAGCAGGCAATTTTTAACCGCGAAGATGCACTATCAAGGCCCTTGGTACCGAACAGTACTAAACAGATCTCTTTTGGTTTGGGTGCGCCTGATCTCAACCAGTATGGCCGTTTGATGGTTGAGGGTAAGCCCTGGTTGGCAAAAGGTGCCGAAGCCCTTATGCCGGTTGCCGATATGAAGATGCGCGGTGAACACAATGAGCTGAATGCGCTTGCGGCATTAGCTCTGTGCGAATCACAGGGGCTAGAGATAAACTCTCTGTTACAGACACTGTCAATATTTCCGGGGCTCGAACATCGCTGCCAGTGGATTGCAGAGCAGGACGGCGTGAGCTGGTTTAACGACTCTAAAGGGACCAATCTTGGTGCTACCCTGGCGGCAGTTATGGGCCTTGGCGAGACTCAGGAGCGCAATAATTCATTAATTTTAATCGCTGGTGGGCAGGCCAAAGGGCAGGATTTCTCTGGATTGAAACAACCCAGTCAACGTTATCTAAAGTCACTCATTCTGATCGGTGAAGATCGCCAGCAGATGGCGAATGAGATCAATTGTGAAACTACGTTTTTTGCCGATTCATTGATGGACGCAGTGTGTTTGGCTGCGTCTCATTCAGAGTCGGGTGATGCGGTTCTGTTATCACCCGCCTGTGCAAGTTTTGATATGTTTTCCGGGTTTGAAGACCGTGGCCAGCAGTTTGTCGCGGCTGTGAAAGAGGTGTTGTCATGCGATTAGCACTTCCCAATTTCAGTAAACTTTGGAATTTCAAATTACCTGTGGAACTGCGGGTTCCTCAGGGGACTCTCCCTTTTGATCCAATGTTGATGATGAGCATGTTGGCGCTGATGTTAACCGGCCTTGTCATGATCTCTTCAGCCTCTATGGATGTTGCAGCTGCTAAATTTGGTGGGCCATTTTTCTTCATTTTCAGACACGGCCTCTTTGTTGTGGCGGCTCTGTTAGCTGTTGTTCTACTGGTGCGAATTCCCATCACTGTCTGGGAGCGCTTCTCGGTCTGGTTGCTCTTCCTTGGGTTGCTGCTTTTGTTGATTGTGTTGGTGCCCGGTATTGGTCGCGAGGTGAATGGTAGTCAGCGTTGGATTGGCTTGGGTAGCTTCAACCTGCAGGCCTCTGAAGTGGCCAAGGTCTGTATGGTGATGTTTATCGCCGGCTATCTGGTGCGCCGTTTGCATGAGGTTCGATCAACTTGGAAGGGGGTTATTAAACCGGCTATCCCCCTAGCGTTTTATGTGTTCGCGCTCTACCTAGAACCTGACTTTGGCGCGATTGTAGTAACGACGGCTACGGTTATGGGCATGATTTTTCTCGGTGGTATGCGTTTGACTCAGTTGATTACAGTTGTTGGTGCTGTAAGTCTTCTGGTTGGCGCTATGGCATTTACCCAAGAGTATCGTCTGAAACGATTACAATACTTCTCTGATCCCTGGGCGGATCCTTACGGTGCCGGTTATCAGCTCTCTCAAGCGCAGATAGCTTTTGGTCGTGGCGAATGGTTTGGCACAGGCCTTGGTAACAGCGTGCAAAAACTCTTTTATTTGCCTGAGGCTCACACGGACTTTGTCTACTCAGTACTGGCTGAAGAGCTTGGGCTGATGGGAGCTATGGCCGTGGTTATTCTATATGTTGTTTTAATCACTCGAATCTTCTTAATCGGTCGTCAGGCTGAAAAGCAGCAACGCTTTTTTATGAGTTACATTTCTTACGGTTTCGGTTTTATTCTCGCAGGTCAGGCGTTGATTAACATCGGTGTGAATGTGGGTGCATTGCCCACTAAAGGTCTGACGCTGCCGCTCATGAGTTACGGTGGTTCATCACTGATTATCTGTGCCGCGATGATCGCCATCGTTCAGCGAGTGGATTACGAGTTAAAACGTGAGCGTTTGGGTATGAAACCCGTCGAAAGCCGGTGGAGTCGTTTCTGGTCACGCTGGACGCAGGAGGCTACTCATGAGTCAGCCTAAACGCCTTCTCATTATGGCCGGTGGTACCGGTGGACATGTCTACCCAGCACTTGCTGTGGCTGATCTGTTGCGTGCTGAGGGTCATCAGGTTGAGTGGTTGGGTTCTATTCGAGGTATAGAAAATCGAGTGATCCCTGAAGCCGGCATTAAGTTGCATGCCATTAACGTTTCAGGCCTCAGGGGTAAGGGCAAGTTAAGCCTTGTTGCGGCTCCTTTTAAGTTGATCAAAGCGCTTTGGCAGGCTTACAAGGTTGTAAAACAGGTGAGCCCAGATGCCGTTCTTGGTATGGGTGGTTTTGCTTCGGGACCTGGAGCCGTTGCCGCTTGGATACTGAACATGCCGCTAGTGATTCATGAGCAGAATGCAGTTGCTGGATTCACTAACACTCAGTCCCGCCGTTTTGCTAAACGTATACTACAAGCCTTTCCTAACGCCTTTAGATCAGGTTCTCAAGGTACGGTGGTCGGCAATCCGATTCGTGGTCCTATATTGGATATGGCGACCCCTGACGCAAGGTTTGCTGAGCGCAGCGGAACCATTAACTGTCTGGTAGTGGGCGGGAGTTTGGGCGCTTTGGCGATCAACGACTTGGTGCCTCAAGCGGTGGCTAAATTGTCATCTGAAGAGCGTCCCAATATTTGGCATCAAGCAGGGCCAACGCACATTGAACCCTGCCAACAGGCTTATGCTGATGCGGGTGTTGAGGCCGAGGTCGTGCCCTATATCGAGTCCATGGATGAAGCCTATGCTTGGGCCGATCTGGTGATCTGTCGAGCGGGTGCGTTAACCGTCTCTGAAATTGCTATTGCCGGTGTGCCAGCCCTGTTTATTCCGTTCCCCCATGCTGTTGATGATCATCAAACAGCGAATGCTCAGTATTTGGTTAACGCTAACGGTGCGGAGCTGATTGCACAAAAGAATTTGACAGCCGAGTGGCTCTCCCACTGGTTGAAACAACATCAATCTCGAACCGATCTGTTGGCAATGGCTAACGCATCGCGTTCTCAGGCGAAACCGGACGCAACTCGTCAGGTCGCTGATATCTGTTTGGAGGTGGCCCTATGAGCCCAAAAGCCGGACATCGTAAAGAGTATGAAGTGCCAGAAATGCGCCGTATTAACCGAATTCACTTCGTGGGCATCGGTGGCGTGGGCATGTGTGGCATCGCCGAAGTGCTATTGAACCAGGGGTATGCTATTTCCGGTTCTGATATTCGTGAATCGGCAGTAACCAACCGTCTTAAATCACTTGGCGCGACCATTTTTATAGGTCATGCGGCTGAGAATGTAGAAGGAATTGATGTCCTAGTTACCTCGACGGCTGTCGATCAGACTAACCCAGAAGTTGCTCGCGCTAAAGAGCGTTTAATACCGGTTGTTCGTCGTGCAGAAATGCTCGCAGAGTTGATGCGCTATCGCCATGGGATTGCAGTGGCTGGTACGCATGGTAAAACAACGACAACCAGTTTGGTCGCCTCTATTCTCGCAGAAGCACAACAGTCTCCGACCTTTGTGATTGGCGGTCGTCTTACCAGTGCCGGCACCAATGCTCAGCTTGGTCGTAGTCGCTACCTAGTCGCTGAGGCGGATGAGTCTGATGCTTCTTTCCTACATTTGCAGCCGATGGTGGCGATTGTGACCAACATCGATGCCGATCATATGGATACCTACGACGGCGACTTCGGTAAGTTGAAACAGACCTTTATTCGCTTTTTACAGAACCTCCCATTCTATGGATTGGCGGTTATGTGTATTGATGACCCCGTCGTTCGCGAATTGATGCCAGAGGTTGGGCGACCCATGCTCAGTTATGGCTTCTCTGAGGATGCTGACTTCCAAGCTTATGATCTTGAACAGAACGGACTTCAGAGTCGTTTTAAGGTTAAACGTCCTAACGGGCTTGGTGATCTTTCAGTCTGCCTAAATATGCCTGGACGCCACAACGTATTGAACGCACTGGCTGCGATTGCGGTGGCAACGGATGAAGAGATCGATGATGCCGCGATCTGTCGTGCATTGGAAAAATTTGAAGGCGTCGGGCGTCGTTTCCAAGTGTTGGGTGAGCTTCCACTAGAGAGTGGCAGTGTGACACTGGTGGATGATTACGGACACCACCCACGTGAGGTTCAGGCGGTTATTAGTGCGGTTGAAGAGGGGTGGCCGGGACGTCGATTAGTGATGGTCTATCAGCCTCACCGTTACACTCGAACACGTGATCTCTATGAAGATTTTGTTCAGGTGTTGCAGCGTCCAGATCAGCTGCTGTTACTTGAAGTCTATTCAGCAGGTGAGGAGGTAATTCCGGGTGCCGATACACGCTCACTCTGCCGTTCGCTCCGTCAACGAGGTAAAGAGCCTATCTTCGTTGAATCGAACGATCATATAGCAGGGATGTTGAAAGAGGTTCTTCAACCGGGTGATCTGCTACTGACGCAGGGCGCAGGTAACATTACAACGTTGGCTCATCAGTTGCGTGAGCAGTGGGGTGAGGTCTAATTCGGATGGCTGATTCGATCAATAAATACACCACGGAAGAGTTGCAAAAGCTGGGCCGAGTCGCCGTCATCATGGGCGGCAATGCGTCAGAACGTCAGGTCTCTCTGAACAGTGGTAATGCCGTATTGGCTGCACTGAAGAGTGCGGGTGTTGATGCGTTTGCACTGGATTTGACGGGCGAAGGACAAAATCCCTTAACCCAATTAGTAGAAACCGAATTTGATCGCGCCTTTCTGATTGTTCACGGCCCTGGTGGTGAGGATGGTCAATTGCAGGGTGCACTTGAGCTGATTAACAAACCTTACACGGGTAGCGGTGTCGCAGCGTCGGCTGTGGGCATGGATAAGATGCGTACCAAGCAGCTCTGGTTAGGTGCGGGTCTTCCAACACCCGCCTATGCATCGCTCTGCCCTAGTAGTGACTTTGATCAGATTGTTGAAGACCTCGGACTCCCTTTAATGGTGAAACCGGCTAATGAGGGGTCAAGCATTGGCATGAGTCGTGTTAGCAGTGCCGAAGAGTTGCGCGAAGCTTATGCTTTGGCGGCACTGTTTGATAGTCGAGTGATCGCTGAACAATGGGTAAATGGTCCTGAGTTCACCGTCGCAATTCTAAACGGCCGTGCACTGCCCATTATTCGTCTAGTGACGCCTCATGAGTTTTACGATTTCGAAGCTAAGTACCAAGCAAATGACACTCAATATCTTTTTGATACCGGTCTGGATAACCAACAGATCGAAGAGATGCAGGGTCTAGTGGAGCAGGCTTTCCAAGTCGTTGGCTGCAGTGGTTGGGGACGCGTGGATTTGATGATGGATCAAGCGGGTCAATATCAGTTATTGGAAGTGAACACCACGCCCGGTATGACCGATCACAGCCTAGTGCCTATGGCAGCAAAACAGGCGGGCATTAGTTTTAGCCAGCTCTGCGTCGAAATTGTGATGGAGGCTCGATAGTCGTGGCTTTCAGTCTACCTTGGAAAAAGACGATCCCCACTCAGGTGGAGGAAATTGTTGAGACTCAACCGTCGGCTGTTGAAGAGGCTGAGATCCTCTTCGAGCGTGCCGATCGTTTGGTTGAATCCGAGGTGGCACATGAGTCTGATTGGATATGGAAGCCAGTATTGGTTCTGACCATTTGTGGGATTTTGCTGTCACTCATATTCACAGCCGTGCGCGAGTATACCCAGTGGTTGAATCGTCCAGTTGAGACAGTTGTTGTCGATGGAGCTACTCGCCATATAGACAAAACGGTCATCGCAAATCAGGTGGCGGCAGGTATCAATGGACGCATATTGGAACTCGATTTAGGCGCCATCCAAGAGCGACTTGTTGAGGAACCATGGATCAATGAAGTCGAGGTGCGCCGCGCTTGGCCGCCGGCGTTGCAAGTGAGATTGATTGAAGAGGTTCCCGTTGCTCGTTGGGGTAACCGAGGCTTGTTGAATCATCAGGGTGACATTTTCTGGCCAGAGAGGGTCGATGCTTATAAAGCACTGCCAGAATTGTCAGGCCCGTCACACGAGACGGATCGAATTATGCAGCAATTCAGGGATTTAAATTCACTGTTCATTCGATCGGGCATTACATTGGCCGGGTTGGAGTTGGAGCCCCGAGGTGCTTGGACACTGCATCTCAATAATGGAATCAAAGTGGTTGCAGGTCGTGATGAACTGATGCCGAGACTAAGGCGCTTCATACAGGTTTATGAGACACAGCTGTTTAAACAGCAAGAGTCAATTGACGAGGTTGATATCCGTTACACCAATGGCGTGGCGGTTAAATGGAAAAAGAGTTCAGGAACTAATCGTTCCTAAATAGGTTTTCGCGACTCAATCAGCAGAATTTGAGCGTGACTTTTTAAATGCTTCATCTCTATTGGGGAATAGGGTTGAAAGGGGGAGAGAAGATGTTTCAATTAATTGATCAGGCCGCAGAAGGCGCAAAGATCAAAGTAGTCGGTGTTGGTGGTGGTGGCGGTAACGCGATTGCTCATATGCGAACACAATCCATGGAAGGTGTGCAGTTTATCTGTGTTAACACTGATGCCCAGGCGTTGAGTGATATTACCTTGAGTGAAGCGTTGCATATTGGCCGTGAGACAACCAATGGTCTTGGTGCGGGTGCAAATCCTGAGGTTGGACGTGCAGCGGCTCAAGAGAGTCGAGCGGCGATTGCAGAACAGTTGGCTGGAGCCGATATGGTGTTCATTACGGCCGGTATGGGTGGCGGAACAGGTACCGGTGCCGCGCCAGTCGTTGCTGAAATAGCGCGTGAACTGGGTGCGTTGACGGTTGCGGTCGTGACCAAACCATTCAAGTTTGAAGGTAAGACCAGAATGCGCATTGCCGATCAAGGCATCTCTGAACTTAAAGAGGCGGTTGACTCATTGATCATCATTCCCAATGAGAAATTGATGAGTGCGTTAGGCAGTAAGGTGACTCTGATCAAAGCGTTTGCAGAAGCCAATAATGTTCTCAAAGGCGCGGTCGAAGGGATCTCCGACCTGATCACCCGTCCAGGCATGATCAACGTTGACTTTGCGGACGTGCGTACCGTGATGGCAGACATGGGTATGTCGATGATGGGCACTGGTCGCGCTTTAGGTGATGAGCGTGCCCGTTTAGCGACAGAGCAAGCTGTGCAAAGCCCACTGTTGGAAGGAGTTGATTTAAAAGGTGCTAAGGGCGTCTTGGTTAATGTAGCAGCAGGTAAAGATCTTAGCCTAGGTGAGTTTTCTGAAGTCGGTGATCTGGTTGCAGAGTACGCCGCTGAAGATGCCACAATCGTTGTCGGCACAGTGGTTGACGAGACCCTGGGTGAAGAGATTAAGGTTACCGTCGTTGCAACAGGTTTAAGCTCGGCTCAACAAGTGGTTAAGCCAGAACCCGTTTTGGTGGTTGAAAACCCAGAGCCAAAAGCGACTTTGGACATCAATACATTCGAACTTCCTGAGATTCTCAAGCGAACCAGTATTGAAGCATTGCTCGATAAACCGGAGCCTGCAGATCCTTATGCAGATCTCGACTACTATGATGTACCAAGCTATCTTCGTCGCTGAACGGAAGCTGAATATTTTTTGAGTAAACGCTAGGAAGCGGGGTGGCTTTCCTTTATGATGTGCTGTTAATACGTCATAACTGGATTGGTTGCCCCCGCGGATGATTAAACAGCGCACACTCAAAAACAGCATTAAAGCGACAGGTATTGGCCTGCATTCAGGTCAAAAAGTCTACCTGACCTTGCGCCCAGCTCCTCTTAATACAGGTATTATCTTCCGTCGTGTGGATCTTGATCCTGTGGTCGAAATTCCTGCTGTTGCGCACAATGTGTCTGACACCACGCTGTCAACCAACATCTCTATGGACGGCGCTCGTGTTGCAACGATCGAACACCTCCTCTCTGCGTTAGCAGGTCTGGGAATCGATAATGCCTACATCGAGCTAAGTGCTGAAGAAGTTCCCATCATGGATGGCAGTGCCGCTCCATTTGTGTTCTTGGTTCAGTCAGCTGGTATTGAAGAGCAGAACGCGCCTAAACAGTTTATCCGTATCCTCAAAGAGGTTCAGGTTGAACATGAGGGTAAGATTGCTAAATTCCTTCCATTCAATGGATTCAAAGTTGGTTTTCAGATTGAGTTCGATCACCCTGTGTTTGAAAACCGTACACAGCACGCAGCACTCGATTTTTCGAGCACCTCATTTGTTAAAGAGGTAGCGCGTGCACGTACCTTTGGTTTCATGCGAGATATCGAATACCTTCGTTCTCAAAATCTTGCATTGGGTGGCAGCTTTGATAACGCAATCGTTGTCGATGACTACCGTATTCTCAATGAAGACGGTCTTCGTTACGAAGATGAGTTCGTGAAGCACAAGATTCTTGATGCGGTCGGCGATCTCTACCTACTTGGTAAGAGTTTGATCGGTGAATTTTACGGTGATAAATCGGGGCACTTCCTGAATAACCGTCTACTTCGTACCCTTCTAGAAGACGAATCTGCTTGGGAAGTGGTGACCTTCGAAACTGACGATCATAAAGCACCTATCTCATATCAGCGTCCTGCAGCAGCTGTCTGATTGAACAAAACATGGTATAAAACAGGGCCGACTTTGATCGGCCCTATTTTTTTGCACAATAGGTATGGGTTTACTCAGTAAAAAGGTTGTTTTTAGGCTGAGTGCCCCCATAAAAAACTTAATTATTAATGACTCACTAGTTGACCCAATCATGCTTACCTCTCTCCTCTCTAAAATTTTCGGCAGTAAAAACGATCGTGAACTCAAACGTATGGGCCGCATCGTTAAACAAATTAACGAATTAGAACCTGAGTTTGAATCACTCAGTGAAGAGGGGATCAAAGAGAAAACGGTTCAATTTAGAGATCGACTCGAGCAGGGAGAGTCTCTTGAGAAACTCCTACCTGAGGCCTTTGCTAACTGTCGTGAAGCCTCAAAACGCGTTATGGGGATGCGCCACTTCGACGTTCAGTTGATCGGTGGTATGACTCTGCATGATGGCAAAGTTGCTGAGATGCGTACCGGTGAGGGTAAAACCTTGGTGGCGACGCTTGCGGTATACCTAAATGCTATTTCGGCAAAAGGTGTTCACGTTGTTACCGTCAACGACTACCTTGCTAGCCGTGATGCTGAGTGGATGCGTCCACTTTATGAAGCCCTTGGCCTATCTGTTGGGGTTGTTGTATCAGGCCAGGATGGTGAGACCAAACGTGCTGCCTACGCTTGTGATATCACCTACGGTACCAATAATGAGTTTGGCTTTGACTACCTTCGCGACAACATGGCGTTCAACCTAACCGATAAGGTTCAGCGTGACTTTAACTTTGCTGTGGTCGATGAGGTTGACTCGATTCTGATCGATGAAGCACGTACCCCGTTGATTATCTCTGGTCCTGCTGAAGACAGTTCAGAAACCTACAAAGCGATCAACGTACTTATTCCACATCTGACTCAGTTTGAAGGTGAAATTGATGTCAAAGATGAGACGCAGGTGATCAATGAAGATTTCCACGTCGATGAGAAGAATCGCACGGTTGAGCTGACTGAAGCGGGTCATGAAAAAGTTGAAGGCATGCTCATTGAAGCGGGTCTTCTTGCAGAGGGTGATAGCCTTTACGCACCACAAAACCTTACGCTGCTTCACCATGTACTCGCAGCTCTTCGTGCACACCACCTGTTCGTCAAAGATCGTGACTACATCGTTCAGGGTGGCCAGGTTGTTATTGTTGATGAGCACACCGGTCGTATTATGGCGGGCCGTCGTTGGTCTGAGGGGCTTCACCAAGCGGTTGAAGCGAAAGAGGGTGTCGAGATTCAGATGGAGAGCCAGACTCTAGCCTCGACAACTTTCCAGAACTACTTCCGACTTTACAACAAGCTATCGGGTATGACCGGTACAGCGGATACGGAAGCGTTCGAACTGCGTCAAATTTATGGTCTAGACGTTGTGGTCATCCCAACGAACCGCCTCATTCAGCGAATTGATTACAACGATTTAGTCTACCTTTCGATCGAAGATAAATTCGAAGCGATCGTTAAAGAGGTTAAGCACTGCCAAGAGCAAAAACGCCCAATTCTCGTTGGTACAGCCTCTGTAAGTTCATCTGAACTCCTGTCGCAGATGCTCGATAAAGCGGGGATTAAACACAACGTCCTGAACGCTAAACAGCACGATCGCGAGGCGGGAGTTATCGCGGAAGCAGGTCGTCCGGGTGCGGTAACCATTGCGACCAACATGGCTGGTCGTGGTACCGATATCATGCTGGGCGGTAAACTAGAAGTTGAGCTTGAGGCACTCGGTGACAATGCGACTGAGGAGCAGATCGAAGCCGCAAAAGCAGATTGGTCACAGCGTCATGAAGCAGTACTTGAAGCAGGTGGTCTGCACATCATCGGTACTGAACGCCACGAATCTCGTCGTATTGATAACCAGCTGCGTGGTCGTGCAGGTCGTCAGGGTGACCCAGGTTCATCACGTTTCTTCTTGTCACTTGAAGATGATTTGATGCGTATCTTTGCTTCCGATCGTGTTCGTAACATGATGAAAGCGTTGGGCATGGAGAAGGGTGAAGCGATTGAACACAAGATGGTTTCCAACGCCATTGAGAAAGCTCAGCGTAAAGTGGAAGGCCGAAACTTCGATATTCGTAAGCAGCTTCTTGAGTACGATGATGTGGCTAACGACCAGCGTTCTGTTATCTATGATCAGCGCAATGAGTTGATGTCGAGCGATGATGTCTCTGAAACCATTGATGCGATTCGTGAAGAGGTGGTTAACGATACCATCAGCACCTTTATTCCACCGGAGTCTCTATCTGAGCAGTGGGATATTCCAGGTTTGGAAGAGGAGATCAAAACGCGCTTTGCAATTGAGATGCCGATTCAGCAGTGGCTAGATGAAGACGATAACCTCTACGAAGAGACCCTACGCGCACGTATTCTTGATCAGATCGTCGATCTCTACCGCGAGAAAGAGGCGTTGGTCGGAACTGAATCTTTCCGCAACTTCGAGAAGCAGGTTATGCTTCAGGTGCTGGATCAACTCTGGAAAGAGCACCTGCAGACGATGGATCTACTTCGTCGTGGTATTCATCTACGTGGTTATGCTCAGAAAAACCCTAAACAAGAGTACAAACGTGAGTCGTTTGAACTATTCCAGGGGCTTCTAGAGAGCATCAAATCTGACGTTGTTCGTATCATCAGTCATGTTCAGGTGAGAGCACCTGAAGATGTTGAGGAGATGGAACGTCAACGTCGTGAAGCGGCTGAGAAGCAAGCGATGGACTTTAAACACGATACAGCGACCGGTATGCAGGGTGAAACGTCTGACTCAGGTATTGAGGGAGAGGAGCAACCTGCAACATTCAAACGTGATGATCGCAAAGTTGGCCGTAACGAACCTTGTCCTTGTGGGTCAGGTAAGAAATACAAAGCCTGTCACGGCAAGATCGCTTAACGTATACCGTTTAAGAAGAGGCTGCTGATTGTGCAGCCTTTTTTGTGGGCGTGAAAGTTGAGTGTGAATTTCGAATGATTAAGAGGTGATCGCAGACAAAGCTTCAATCTGTCTGCGACGTAATTCTGAGCCTAGCTCTGAACCAGTGAACCCATCAGCCATCACCTCTTTAGGCTGAATAGCCGCAACGGCTTGAACCGCTCTCTCTAAGAAAACCCTATCGAATGCGCTATCCGGATGCAGTGCACTGTGAATCTGGATCAGTGGAACAGCGGCCTCGGACTGTTTGATTAATTTAAGTTCGCTAATTAACGTCAGTTTTTGCTCGGGTTCAGCCGCTGGGAAGTTCGACAAAGTCACAGCGTGTCTACTATAGGCCATCGCCAATGTTTTAAAACGATTGGGTACCTTAAGTCTTAACGCTAAGGTTTCGATCGTTTCTGATGACATATCCGCTAGGTAGCACAACAGAGAAAATCGCTCTTCTGCACTCGAGAGAATTGGAGCGTCGATACAAGCAGACTCTTCTGGCTTAACACTGTCGAGGGGTGTCAGTAGATAACTGGCATGGCTCTTTTCCAAAGTGGCCAGGAATTGACTGGGGGTCTTAGTCTTGAGTGCCCGCTCAAACTCTTGCCAGACGCGTTCTGCGGTCAGGTGATCAAGCTCACCAGAGGCGCTCA
>CATEEE010000038.1 GCA_949499045.1 Marinobacterium sp. xm-d-530
CAGACAGTCGCCAGCGTTCAATCGCAACTGCACTCGACTAACTTTTCTGGATCACTGTTTGCTGGAAGCTTCTTAACTGAGATTCTACTGGCCTGTGGTGCGATCATCTGTCTTCCACGTCAGTTCCACGTCACCATTGTAGAAAACATCAAACACAACAACCTTAGAATCGCCCGCTGGCTCTTCCCTGCTTACCTATTCTTGCTGGCACTGTTTGTTCTACCCATCGCATCGGCAGGTGCCATCTCGCTACCGACTTTTGCGCTCAATCCAGACTCATGGGTACTTACGTTACCTTTAAGTCAAGGCTATCCGGGGCTGGCAACCTTTGCCTTTATAGGCGGCCTATCTGCAGCTACCAGCATGGTCATCGTAGCCTCTATAACATTGGCTACCATGGTCTGTAACGATATTGTCATCCCTATTTTGCTGCGCATTCCAAGTCTTCGCATTGCAGAGAGCAAAGATCTTGGCCGACTACTCCTAAGTGTTCGCCGCATTACCATCTTCCTGCTTTTGTTGATGGGCTACTTCTACTACCGAATTCTGGGCGATCAAGGCTCTCTGGCCTCTTTTGGTCTACTCGCTTTTGTCGCAGCGATTCAATTCTTACCCAGCATTATTGGTGCGCTGTACTGGAAAGCAGGCAATCGAAACGGTGCGATTGCCGGTCTAGTCAGTGGTTTTGCACTCTGGTGCTATACCCTGGTCTACCCCGTATTCGAGGTCGCCAATTTAGTACCTGACACACTGATTCGTGACGGCGTTATACCCAGTTGGTTGCAGCCAACCTCCCTCTTTGGCATTCAAGGCATCAACCCTCTGACTCATGGTGTAATTTGGTCTCTGGGGATCAATATTCTGGCCTACTATGTGGTTTCTAACTTAACGCGTGCTCGCCTAGTCGATCGTATTCAAGCCAGTGCCTACGTCGATAGCCGTCGTGACGAAACAACAGAGCCTGGCCGCCAGACGACACCTGTCACCATCAGTGATCTACAGATGCTAGCTGAACGTTTCTTGGGCATTCGCCGCACGCAAGAAGCGATGAACGAGTACTGGATCAGTCGAGATGAAGAGCCTCTGCCCGCCGGTGTCAAAGCCGATAGCGAGCTGATTCAATACATAGAACGCTTGTTAGCGGGTGTCATCGGCGCTTCATCAGCACGAATCGTTATGGACTCAACGCTGCGTGGTAAAGACATGCAGATTGGCGATGTCGTGGCGATTGTTGATGAGGCCTCACAAGCACTGCGTTTCAACAAATCCCTTCTACAGTCGACGATAGAAAATGTCTCTCTAGGGATCAGCGTTGTTGACCAGAAGTACCGTTTGGTTGCCTGGAACCAAAAATTCATCGACATGTTCGACTATCCAGAAGAGTTGATGAGTGTTGGCCGACCTATAGAAGAGATCATTCGTTTTAATGCCGTTCACGGTGAATATGGTTTCTCTGGCAACTCAATCGATGAACAAGTTGAACAGCGCATGCAGCTGTTGCAGTCTGGTAAACCACACGGTTTCGAACGCTACCGCCCTAATGGCCAAGTACTTGAAGTGCGAGGCAACCCAATGCCGGATGGCGGTTACGTCAACACTTACATGGACATTACCGAGCATAAGCGTGTCGAAGATGCTCTGCGTGAAAGTGAGCAGAACATTCGCGTCTATACCGATAACGTCCCGGTCATGATCAGCTATCTGGATCCGGAACAGAACTACCTATTCGTCAACAAAGCCTTTGCCGATGGCGTTGGTATCAACCGCCACACCATTGCCGGCACGCCTAGCCATGCCATCATGCCTAAAGATCAGTATGAGCTACGCCAACCGTTTGTTAGACGTGTATTACAGGGTGAACGAGTCAAATTTGAAGCTCGCTTACCGACCCAAGACGACTCACTGCGTTTTGCTGAGCTAACGATGATTCCACATATTGGCGAGTACGGTGACATCTTGGGTTACTTCACACTCTATCAAGATATAACAGAACGCCGTAACGCTGAGATCGCTCTACAAGAGACCAATGAGAACCTTGAGAAACGCGTCGAAGAGCGTACACAAGCCGTATCACTGATCAACAAAGAGCTACGTAAAGAGAACACCGTCCGCGCTCTGATGGAAGATGAACTACGCCAAGCTAAATCGGACGCTGATGCGGCCAACTTAGGTAAAACACGCTTCCTTGCTGCAGCTAGCCACGACCTACTACAGCCACTGAATGCGGCTCGTCTATTTACATCAGCACTGGCACAACAAAGCCATCAAAACGAGACCGCACAACTGGTTGATAACTTAGACGGTGCTTTACGGTCTGCAGAGGAGCTGATCACCGCCATTCTGGATATTTCTAAATTGGATGCCGGTGCGCTTGAGCCTAATTTGACTCACTTCTCTATCCAGAACGTCTTCTCAAATCTTGATACTGAGTTCACCGCAATGGCAGAGAAGAAAGGGCTGAAATTCAAGAGTATCGACTGCAAAGCGGTGGTGCATTCAGACCAAACATTAATACGTCGAATTCTGCAGAACTTCATCTCAAATGCGATCCGTTACACCACCTCAGGGAGAGTGCTATTAGGGGTCCGCCACCACAATAACTTTATCCGTATCGAAGTTTGGGATACCGGCGTGGGCATTGCTGAAGATAAGATCTCTGAGGTGTTTGAAGAGTTTCGTCGCATCGACAACCCTCGCCACTCTGAAGTTCAAGGCCTCGGGCTAGGCTTGGCGATTACAGAGCGTATAGCGAAGATGCTGAAACACAAATTGAGTGTTCGGTCTTGGCCGACCAAAGGCACCGTCTTCAGTGTTGACGTGCCACTGGGCGATCCTGCTCTTGCTGTGAAGCAGAAACCACAACAGCGTGGCTGGATCCGCTCTAAAGGCCTTAACGGTGTCAATGTATTGGTCATTGATAACGAACCGAAAATTCTAGAGGGGATGACCGCGCTACTAACGGGATGGAGCTGTGAGGTACGAACCGCCCTATCCATTCAGGCATCAGTCGATGCATGCAGTAATGGCGTATTCACGCCCGATATTTTGCTGGTCGATTATCACCTTGGCGAGACCGACACCGGCATCATGGCCCTGAAAGCGCTGGCCGATCTGGGTCTAGGCGACGTGCCAGCGATCATCATCACCGCTGACAGAACGGATGAGGTCAAAGCTGAGATTACCGGACATGGCGCAATACTGCTGAACAAACCGGTCAAACCGGCCGCCCTGCGCCAGCTAATCAGTAAAAACGTCTCGAAGTAGGGTCACACTCCAGCCTTCCACCCAGACGTAATCGGATAACGTCGATCGCGACCAAAACCACGATTGGTAATCCGTGTGCCGATCGGCGCTTGGCGTCGTTTATACTCGTTAATATCGATCAGACGAATGACTCGCAGCACATCGGCTTCGTTGTAACCCTCTGCAATAATCATCTCAGCGCTGTAATCATGCTCAACATACATCTCGATGATTGCATCCAACTGATCATAATCCGGCAAACTGTCTTGGTCTGTCTGATCAGGGCGCAGTTCAGCTGACGGTGGACGCGTGATGACACGCTCCGGAATAACGGGACTGATGGTGTTGCGGTAACGCGATAGTTCATAGACTAGCGTCTTAGGAATATCTTTAAGGACACAGAAACCACCGGCCATATCACCGTACAACGTTGAATATCCGACAGCCGTTTCCGATTTATTGCTGGTGGTAAGAACGAGGTAGCCCTTCTTATTAGAAATCGCCATCAAAACGACGCCACGACAACGTGCTTGCAGGTTCTCTTCTGTCGCATCGACTTCCGTACCTGCGAATTCACCTGACAACTCATGCATAAACGCTTCATACATCGGCTCAATCGAAAGCACCGAGTGGCGGATACCTAAGGCCTCGGCCTCAAGTGCAGCATCTTCAATACTGATCGACGAAGTGTACTTAAACGGCATCATGACACACTCAACGCGATCAGGGCCCAACGCATCCACCGCGACAGCCGCTGTTAAAGCAGAATCGATACCACCAGAAAGGCCAAAGACAACACCTTTAAACCCGTTCTTGTTCACATAGTCACGAACCCCCATCACCAGCGTTTGGTAAACCATACTGTAGTGATCGCCTTCAGACGTTGAAGGCTGTAGCGGCTGTACTAAACCAGATTCAAGATCGATAGAGACTTTATAGACACCCTCTTCATGGTGAGGGGCCATGTAGGCTAACTGCCCTTTGGCATCGACAACCTGCGAACCGCCATCAAAGACCAACTCATCCTGCCCACCCACTTGGTTTACGTAGACAATCGGTGCTTTTGCGGTAATCGAACGATCTTGTAAGGCTTCGGTGCGTTCATTGGTTTTACCCATGTGATACGGGGAGGCATTGGGAACAAGAATCGCTTTAACACCCGCTTCAGCCTGACGCTGCGTAGGCGCTTTTTCCCAAATATCGGCGCAAATCTGAAGACCTAAGGTATGACCTTTAAACTCAAAAACACCGTCATTGGTGTGTGGTTCAAAGTAGCGATCTTCATCAAAGACACGGTAGTTAGGCAGGTGTTGTTTAGCGTACTCGATCAACACCTCACCCTCTTCAATGATGGCCGCCATGTTACGTAACTCGCCATCTTTCTCAGCGGGATAACCAACCAACAGAGCAATACCACGAACGTCTGCTTTTAGACGGGCCAAAGCCTCATCCACACGTCGTTTAAGACTTGGACGCAACAGCAGATCTTCAGGCGGATAACCGGTAATAGAGAGCTCAGAAAAGACGATAATATCCGTATCACCCTGAGACGCTGCATCCATAGCAGCATCGATCATCTTTTGGGTATTACCGGGAATATCACCGACCAAGAAGTTAATCTGCGCCAGCGCAACAACAAGTTTTTGAGACATAAAATGATCTAAAATCTTCAAATAAAATAGATTCGCAGAGTATAACCCAATGTGATGCCGTGCTTGTAGGAGGGAATTCAAGCAAAGCTTGAAACCCCGAACCTGTTAGAGCCTTCTCGCATTCGTGGTGACTGGCTTCAGCCTGTCACCACCCAATAAAAAACATCCCCTGTAGGAGGCTTCCCAAAGGGACGCCGACCGCTTTTATTCATCCGTTGAAATTTGGCAGAAACTTGGCAAATACTCACTAGGAATCAACGAGTCATCCGAATCATCACTCACACAACGCCAAGTTGTCGGGAAGTCAGGGTTCTCTGCTCTTAGGACAAACCGACGCCCTTCCAGCTCATCAATATTGGCAATCGAAACTCGAATCTCACCTGCGCTATGGCTCCACCAAGCATTTTTCACGTAGGCCGAGTTATCGCCAAAATACTC
>CATEEE010000039.1 GCA_949499045.1 Marinobacterium sp. xm-d-530
AGGGTTTTTGTCATGCAAGCAGCTCAAGGCTTTCTCTACATCATATCGGCTCCGTCCGGTGCAGGTAAAACCAGTCTCGTTAAAGCACTGTTGGAGCGTGACGAACGCATCCGTGTATCGGTCTCTCATACCACCCGTGCGTCTCGCCCTGGCGAGGAGGACGGTGTTGCCTACAACTTCGTCGATCTGTCTGAATTTGATCGTCTTATAGAAGCGGGGCAGTTTCTCGAGTTTGCTGAAGTCTTTACCAATAAATACGGTACCTCAAAAGAGTGGGTGGAATCGCAGTTAGCACAAGGCATTGATGTCATTCTGGAGATCGATTGGCAGGGCGCTGAGATCGTGCGTGAAAAAATGCCTGAAGCACGTTCTATCTTTATATTGCCGCCCAGTCGAGAAGAACTTCTGCGTCGATTAACGGGCCGTGGTACCGATAGTGAAGAGGTCATTGCTGGTCGTATGGCGCAAGCGGAGTCTGAAATGAGTCACTATGGGGACTTTGATTATTTGGTGATTAATGACCAGTTTGAAATGGCGTTAGATCAATTAGCCGCTATATTTACCGCAAATCGTCTAGAAATGGCCGTTCAACAGCAGGCACAGCAAAGTTTACTGGCTGAACTCTTGTAGAGAGCTGCCTAAACTCTGTACAATCGCCGGTTCGAATTTGTTACTACTCTCTAAAGAGGTTGCTCATGGCACGTGTTACTGTAGAAGATTGCTTAGACAATCTTGATAACCGTTTTGAACTTGTAATGGTTGCGTCTAAACGTGCGCGTCAGATCGCTACCGGTGGTCAAGATCCTAAAGTTGAATGGGAAAATGACAAACCAACTGTTGTTGCTCTTCGCGAAATCTCAGAAGGCCACACCACTCGCGCTGTCCTTGACGAGCCAGTTCTAGACTAACTCTTCCAACTCTCTTCAAAGTGGGGCATCATCCTTATCATATTGTTTGTTAAGCGATAACTGATGCCCACTATAGACGCTCTATCCGAACGCCTTGCCGACTATTTGGACTCTGATGAGATCCGAAAGGTAAGGCGTGCTTATTTTTACGCGGAACAGGCCCATGATGGCCAACGTCGTAAAAGTGGTGAGCCCTACGTTACCCACCCCCTAGCGGTTGCCAGTGTCCTTGCTGAGATGCACATGGATCGCGACTGTCTGATCGCGGCGATGTTGCATGATGTGATCGAAGATACCGAGATCGATTTTGATGGCATCTCTGGCCAGTTCGGTGAAACCGTTGCGCGTGTGGTTGATGGTGTCTCTAAGCTGACTCACCTTGAGTTTGAGAGTAAGGCTGAAGCGCAGGCGGAAAACTTCCAGAAGATGGTCTTGGCGATGGCGGAAGATATTCGCGTCATTATCGTTAAGTTAGCGGATCGTCTTCACAACATGCGAACCCTGGGGGCGATGCGCCCAGATAAACAGCGTCGCATCGCTAAAGAGACGCTTGATATCTATGCACCGATTGCGGCTCGTTTGGGTATGCGTGATGTTCAGGTGGAGCTAGAGGATCTGGCGTTTAAATCCTTTCACCCGATGCGTGCTAGATACATTCGCCGTGCGGTGGTTCAAGCGCGTGGGCAGCGTAAAGACATTATCTCTGAGATACAGGAGGCGAT
Source organism: Marinobacterium sp. xm-d-530 (assembly GCA_949499045.1). GTDB lineage: Bacteria > Pseudomonadota > Gammaproteobacteria > Pseudomonadales > Balneatricaceae > Marinobacterium_E. Next base: position 1,631 of record CATEEE010000039.1, read on the forward strand.
TAATCGCCGCTTGAAACAGGAGGAGTTGGCTGGTGAAGTAACCGGCCGTGAAAAGCACCTTTACTCGATCTATCGTAAAATGAAGAGTGAAAACCGCAGTTTTGCTAGCATCATGGATGTGTTCGCTTTTCGTATCGTCACCACGTCGGTCGATAACTGTTACCGAATTTTAGGCGCGGTACATAATCTGTTTAAACCGGTACCAGGTCGCTTTAAAGATTACATTGCCATCCCTAAAGCGAATGGCTACCAGTCACTGCATACTGATCTGTTCGGTGCTCGAGACATCACCATTGAGGTCCAGATCAGAACCCATGAGATGGATGCCGTCGCTGCACAGGGTATTGCCGAACACAGCCACTACAAACAGAGTGGCGATGGTAGCAGCGCCGAAGGCTCTTACAACCGTGCACGCAAATGGTTGCAAGGTTTGCTTGAGATGCAGCAAGCGGCGGGCGACTCGATGGAGTTCATCGACAGCGTTAAGAAAGAGTTGTTCCCTGATGAGGTCTACGTCTTTACTCCGAAGGGGCGCATTCTAGAGCTACCGAAAGGGGCCACACCGGTCGACTTCGCTTATGCGGTTCACACCGATGTCGGTAACTCCTGTATATCCTGTCGTGTTGATCGACACCTCTCTCCTCTGTCGGAGCCACTGAAAACCGGCCAGACCGTTGAGATCATCACAACCCCTCGTGCACAGCCCAATATGGCGTGGCTCAATTTTGTGGTGACCGGTAAAGCGAGAACGTCGATTCGTCACTTCTTAAAAAATCAGAAGCAGCATGAGTCGATCGAATTGGGTCGTCGCCTGTTGAATCAGTACTTAGCTCAATATGAGATCAGCGTTGACCAGCTTGATCAGAAGAGACTGGATAAGTTATTACGAGACCTGAGCTTTGAGACCTTTGACGATCTTTTAGAAGATATCGGGCTGGGTAACCGCATGGCATACGTCATCGCCCAACGTCTTCAACCTACAGATGGTGAGTCTAACGAGTCTGAATCACTCATTGGCACCGACGGTAAACCGATCTCGATTCGCGGTGCTGAAGGTATGGTGATGCATTTTGCTCGTTGTTGTTACCCCATTCCTGGTGACAATATTGTGGGTAATATTTCGGCAGGGCGTGGCTTGGTCGTGCACCGTTCTGACTGTCGAAACCTCAATGGTAAACGTGATGAGGCCACCAATCGCAACATCTACATTGAGTGGGGCGAAACGGGTGATGATGAGTACACCACCGTTCTTGAAGTTCAGGTCGAATCACAACGTGGCATCATTGCTCAGTTGGCTATGGCGGTCTCTTCGGTTGGCGGTAACGTCAATCAGCTATTGTCAGGTGAGAAAGATGGTCAGATGAATGCAGTCACTATTGAGCTAACGGTTACCAATCGTGTGCATCTAGCCCGTGTTATGAAGAAATTGCGTGCCATTAAACAAGTTACTCGGGTGAGTAGAGCTTAGCCTAGATCAGACAAGTTCTTGTTCAAGCGCTTCGAGCTGCTCTTGAGTTTCAAACCACTCCAGCTCAATACCCTCTAATTTACTCTTAGCCTCGGCTTGCTGATTGAGCAGGGCTTTTAACTCATCTTTACGCTGATCGGTGTACAAATCCGTGTCGGCAAGCTGCGTCTCAAGCGATTCCAGCGATTGACCTAGCTTCTCCATTTGCGCATCAAGCTTCTCAAGTGCTTTTCGCAGTGGACGCAATTTAGAGCGCTTTTCAGCCTCTATGCGTTTCTGCTCTTTTCGATCGGCGGCACTTTGTGAACGACCTTCTGATGTAATAACAGGGGAAGAGTCCTCCTGTCGTTGGCTCGCTAGCCATCTGTGGTAATCATCGAGGTCACCCTCGAATTCGGTCACATTACCTTCGGCAACAAGCAAGAACTGATCGACTGTGTTCGCCAGTAGATGACGATCGTGGGATACCAAAATGATCGAGCCTTCAAAGTCTTGAAGGGCTAAAGTCAGTGCGTGGCGCACTTCCAGATCCAAGTGGTTAGTCGGCTCATCGAGTAGCAGTAGATTGGGTTTGTGCCAAGCAATCAACGCTAAGGCCAGGCGAGCCTTTTCCCCACCAGAGAAACGCCCAATCGGATCCAGTGCGTCGTCCCCGCTGAAACCAAAAGAGCCGGCAAACGAACGAAGTTGAGCTTCCGTCGCCTTAGGGGCAATACGCTGTAGATGCAGCATAACTGAGGCGGTCATATCCAGTGCTTCTAACTGGTGCTGCGCGAAGTAGCCAATCTTTAAATGTTCACCGCATGAGCGTTCGCCACTGAGTAGAGGCAGATCACCCACTAGGCTTTTAACGAGGGTCGATTTACCGGCACCGTTGCGACCTAAAAGGCCAATACGTTGCCCAGGTACTAGGCTAAGCGATACACCGTTAAGTATTTTACTCTGTTCGCTGTAACCCAGTTCTGTGTTGTACAGATTCAGCAGGGGCGACGAGAGTTTGTCAGAACAGTCGAATCGAAAACTAAACGGTGAGTCGATGTGCGCCGCGGAGATCATCTCCATGCGTTCAAGCTCTTTAATGCGGCTTTGAGCCTGTTTGGCTTTGCTCGCTTTGGCTTTGAAACGACGCACAAAGCTTTCGATGTGTGCGATCTGCGCCTGCTGCTTATCGTAAGCCGCTTGCTGTTGCGCGAGTCGCTCGGCACGCATGCGTTCAAAAGCGGAGTAGTTACCCTTATACAGCGTAAGTTGTTGCTGATAGAGGTGAACCACTTGATTAGCCGTTGCATCAACAAAGGCTCTGTCGTGCGAAATCAGAATCAATGTTCCTGGGTATTGATTCAACCACTGCTCTAGCCAGATGGTGGCATCTAAATCTAAGTGGTTGGTTGGCTCATCGAGCAGCAGCAGTTCAGAACGGCACATCAATGCCTGTGCTAGATTAAGACGAATTCGCCAACCACCGGAAAAACTCTGTACTGGTTTGTTGGCATCGTTGGCGGCAAAGCCCAGGCCATTCAAAAGGGTGTGGGCGCGAGATTCGGCTCGATAGCCGTCAATCGCATCGAGTTGAGCATAGAGCTCACCCAGCTCTGGGCTGTGCTCTTTTTCGGCAATGGCCAGTTTGCTCTGAAGTTGGCGGAGTTCTTTGTCGCCATCCAGCACATAATCCAAAGCACAACGATCACTACTAGAGACCTCTTGGGCCATATGAGCGATTTTGCTCGAAGCGGGTTTATGCAGCTCCCCAGTGTCTTGAGATAGTTCACCGAGAATCAGCTTGAAGAGACTTGATTTACCTACGCCATTGGCGCCAATAAGGGCGACCTTCCAACCAAAATGGATGTTTAGGTCTGCATGGTCAATCAGGCGCTGGGCGCCACGTTGTAAACTGAGCTGTTCAAGTCGTATCATGGGCGGCAAGTCTATCATAGCAAGGGGCGTATTCCTCTCTGTTACACCCCTAATATTTGGAGATAGTGTGGTTCCTTCAGGATTAAAACTCGACAACCCTTTGTGGTCTTTCGCTTTAGATATCTACCCATCAGTCACTCAGCCGATGCTTTCGATTCAGTCTAAAGGTGGGCGTGTTAATTTGATGCTAGCAGCACTTTGGTCGGCATCAGAGCAGATCGAGTGGCCAGGTTCGGTTCCTGACACTATTGAAGAGTGGCATCAGAAGATTTTACCGATTCGATCGCACCGTTTGTCGTTAAAACCGCAGCTCTCAGATTACCCCGAACTTGAACCGCTCTATAAACATCTTAAAGGGGTCGAGTTGAATATGGAGCGCGTTGAAATAGCGATGCTCCATCAATGGCTAGTGACTGCGAGGCAAGTAAGCCGCTCTATTTTACCTCAATCTAATTTGGATAGAGTGTTAATCAGCATCACCGGTATTGATCAGGAGAAGAGTGCGATTCTTCAACAACTGAACCCATAGCCTAATGGGTTTTAATCCTGCAGCGTATGGGTTTTAATGTTTCTTTCATCTCATTCAGAGACACTAGTCTCACTGATAACACGAATAAGGATTTTCCAATGAAAAAAGCGGTATTAGCGCTTGCTCTATCATCTGCAATGCTAGCAACACCCTCTCAGGCGACTGAACTTACGACCGATGATCAAAAGTTGAGTTACGGCATGGGTTTGGTGCTTGGTGAGCGTCTAATGGCTGATTTCGACTCTCTAGACTACGATCTGCTTAGTCAGGGTGTTAAGGACATGTTCGAGGGCAATAAGCCTCTAATGACTATGCAAGAGCTTTCTGATGTGATGATGGCCTTCCAAGCGAAAAAGCTAGAGGCTGAACAGGCTAAAGAGCAAGCGCTAGCAGATACTAACCTTAAAAATGGCCAAGATTTCATGGCAGAGAATGCCAAGCGTGAAGGCGTCGTTACCACTGATACGGGTCTTCAGGTAGAAATTCTTGAGGAGGGTACAGGCCCAACTCCAACCGCAGAAGACAACGTTAAAGTTCACTACAAAGGTATGCTGATCAATGGCCAAGAGTTTGATAGCTCTTACGGTCGTGGCGAACCAGTGACATTCCCACTATCTGGCGTCATCAAAGGCTGGACTGAAGGTCTACAGATGATTAAAGAGGGCGGCAAGGGACGTCTGGTTATCCCATCGGATCTTGCGTACGGTCCTGGTGGTGCTGGCGGTATGATTGGACCCAACGCCACGCTTGTATTTGAAGTCGAGCTACTGGCCATCAATCCAGCTGAGTAATCTGCTCTCGTTAAAAAGGCTGCCATTCGTGCAGCCTTTTTTGATTCAGTAAGTTGATTTTTTAGGAAGCGTTTTAGCTAACCGCTTCACGGTGTGTGTCATGCAGCATCGCAATCATTTGATCTTCTAACTCAAAGCGATCAGCCAAGGCCTCGCCTAACTTAGACACCTGATCGCTGAAATATCGAATATCTTCTACGGTCGCTGCAGGTAGATCGGAGAAACGGTCGTTAAAATCGAGAGCAAGATCGGTAGATATCTGAATCTTGGGAAGTAGGGACTGAGCTTCGGCCAGTTGTGAATCACTGAAGGCTTCACCCTCTGCAACCAGCTGTTGGTAAACCTCAAAGTGTCCTGATGATAGGTAGTCGACCAGCAGTTGGCAGAACTCCCCCAATCGTTCATCCAACTCTTCACCCACTTGAGTATGGGGAATGTCCATTAGGATGCGAATCAGCGAAGCGCGTTCATCTAACCAGTGGTCTATGATGGTGCTGACACCGCCCCAACGTTCACGAGCATCTTTGCAGTTTTCTAACATAGCGAACCTCCAACAGAAATTTCAGTCTATGCCTATCGATGGAGAACTGGCAAGCGTTATCTCGGTATTCCTAAGAGGCTAAGTAGTGCTGAAGAAACTCATCAAACGAGGGTTGGTCTTGGGATTCAGCCTCTCGTTGTTGAGCGATAGAGCGCTTAGCTTCCTCTTCTAGCTGCTGTTTGATTAGCGGATTAATAGGTTCTTGCAGCAGCGTGTCTCGGTGCGCTTGCCCCATTTTTAGTGTCCACTCCTGGAAACTCAACTCCGTTGATTCCAGTTCACGAATGATCGTCGCTGAGGGGGTTAGCTCAGGATTAGCGATCAGTTCATACTGTCTTTGAACAGCCGAGTGATAAGCGTTTCCACCATGAATGTTATCGAGTAGATTGGCGACAAGTGTCACTTGATCCAAGATGTTATTGGCGAATTGTTCGCGTGAGATTTCTCCCTCAAGCGTCTCTAGCATCAAGCCAGGACGACGACCCTCAGAGACGATTTTGTCTTTATTGTGAGCGACCATGGAACACTCGGTGCTAGTCAGTAGTTGCTCACCAGCAAAGAGACAGGTCAACAAGAATGCATCCATAAAGAGGCTTTGCTGAAGATCAATGCCAATGGGAAGCAGCGGGTTGATATCGGTGTTACGCACTTCAATGTACTGAACCCCTCGCTCCATTAACGCATGGACAGGTTTCTCACCGCTGTGGGTTACTCGTTTAGGTCGGATGTCGCTGTAGTATTCGTTTTCAATCTGCAACACATTGGAGTTGAGCTGACGGTAATGCCCATCCACTTTAATGCCAATCGATTCATAAGGCTTATGGGGTTGGTGAATCGCCGTCTGCAAAGAGTCCGCATAGGTATCTAAATGGTTAAAGCAGACGTTAAGCCCTTCTTGTGCTCGGTTGGAGTAGCCCAAATCACTCATACGCAGTGATGTTGCGTAGGGGAGGTAATAGGTATCTTCGTCCAGAGGTTCTAAGTGGTGTTCCACAGACTTTAAGAAATCTTTGCTGACGGCTGGTGATGCACCGAATAGATAGAGCAGCAACCAGCTGTAACGTCGAAAGTTACGAATCAGTGCAAAGTAACGATCAGAGGCGAAATCTTTGTCGCTCAGCTCGGAACCGCACACATGCTTCCAAGCTGGCCAAAAGACTTCTGAAATCGAAAAGTTGTAGTGAATGCCCGCAATGGTCTGCATCATTTTGCCGTACCGATGCTCTAATCCAACACGATAGATATACTTCAACTGACCAATGTTAGACGTGCCATATTCGGCGATGCGTATATTGTCTGCTGATCCGATTGCACAGGGCATGCTGGCACACCAGAGCGATTCATGTCCTAGTAAAGAGTAAGTGAATTGGTGCAGCTCTTTTAGCTCTTGCAAGGCGCCACGTACATCTGTGCTGACACCGGTAATGAACTCTAGTAAGGCTTCAGAGTAGTCGGTGGTGATTTGACCGTGGGTTAGCGTAGACCCTAAAACAGAGGGGTGGTCGGTCTGAGCTATTTGGCCAGCACGATCGACGCGCAGGGCCTCTTTTTCGATGCCGTGACCCAGCTCTCGCAACAGATGTTGTTGACCGCTTGCGATGAGGCGATCCAGATTCTCTTTAACTGCTTTTAACACCTTGAAGCTTCCTTACTCTTGGTCGGCGAAGTATATCAGAGAGCCTTCAGAAACCACGAGGATTGCAGACTATTTAATTTCATATTCAACTTCGGGGTTGTGGGATGCCTTGCAAGGTGGAAAAATCGAAACCTATCTATTTAAAACGCCTATACAGGATAGTCGATGCAAGAGCGTTATACGCCCAGACAGTTCTTCCCGTTTCGTCCCGAAGTGATTCTGGGTGTGCTTACGCTGTTTGTGGTCTCTTTGATCTATCTAACACTGTTTACTCGTCAGCAAGCACTTGAAGAGCTGCACCAACAAGCCTCCAGTGAATTAGAGCGTTATCGAGTATCGGTAGAGCAGAGGTTGGATCGCTTTCGTAGCTTGCCTGAGCTGCTTGCCGATCATGAACTACTAACAGATGCGGTTACCGGTGCTGAAGAGGAGCGGGTTGGGCAAGCCAACCTCTACCTGCAACGAGCGGTCGATCTGGTCAATGCGTTGGACATCTATGTGATGGACAGTGCTGGCTACACCCGGGCATCCAGTAACTGGTTTAAAGAGACCAGTTTTATTGGCCGAAACTTCTCATTTAGACCTTACTTTACCGATGCCATGAAAGGGCAGTCAGGACGCTACTTCGCCCTAGGAAGTACTACCAATAAACGTGGTTACTACTTCAGTCACCCGATGCATCGTAACGGTGAAATCATCGGGGTAGTGGTCGTCAAAATCGACTTGGATCAGATTGAAGAGCGCTGGAATAATCCTGCCACCGAAGTGATGGTGTCGGATGAAGATGGCGTTATCGTCATCAGTACCGAGCCAGACTGGATGTTTAAAACACTCAGCCCGTTATCAGATGAGCAGATGAAGCGTATCGCCGAGAGTCTTCGATACGGTGATCAGCCACTTAACTCACTGAATGTTGCCAAACGCAGCGTGGAGGATGAGCAGTTTGAGATCATTACTGTGCTGCAGAACGAGAGTGAGAACAGTTCTGCGCCGGCTGAGCTAGAAACGCGGCAGTATCTTCTGTTAGCGGATCAGATCTCCAATACTGGGCTGACCGTCCGTTATCTTGCCAACCTGCAAACGGTTGAAGATCGGGTGTTGGTTGTGCAGTTGATCACCACCATACTGGGTGTATTGATTGTTCTTGCTAGCCTAGTTGCCTTTCAGCGACGCCGTATTCGCATTGAACGCGAACGTTATGTTGAGCGTGAAAGTCGTGTTCGAAAAGAGCAGGAAGCGCGTATTGAGGGTGTTATCAACAATACCCAGGTTGGCCTCTCTTTGATCGATACGGCGGGTAAGATTGAGTACTTCAACCCGGTACTGGAACGGTTGCTCGGTTACCGATTGGATCAGATCATCGGCAAGCCGTTTCATGAACTTCTGTCTCAGCAAGATCAGTTACTTCTTAAGCGCTACATTGAGCTAGAGGTAGCAACCCGCGAGCAGCATCTCAAGCTTGAAGTGGACTGCCTAAACGCTAATGGACGCATTATTCCGGTTGAGCTGACCCTAAGTAACATGGAACAGAGCGGTCGTTATCACCTTATTGTTACCTTGGTTGATATCACTGAACGCCGCGAGCATTTACAGGCCTTGCAGCGTGCACAAAATGATCTTGAACGTCGTGTTGCAGAACGTACAGAGGATCTTCAGGCTGCCAATAAAAAGCTACTGTCTGAGATCGAGAATCACCAACTGACTCAGAACGAGTTGGTGCAAGCAGCTAAGTTGGCGACCATTGGTCAGATGTCAGCTGGGATTAACCATGAGTTGAATCAGCCACTGACAGCGATTCGGAATTATGCCGATAACGCTTTGAAGTTTCAGGCCTTGAATAACGCTGAGAGAGTTACCAGTAATCTTCAGCAGATTGCCAGTTTGACACAACGCATGGCCAATATTCTGCACCCTCTTAAAGAGTTCTCACGCAAACAGGATCCTCAGCAAAGCAGTGTGTCGCTGCGTGATCTGCGTGATGGAGCTATGTCTATTCTATACGGTCAGTTAGAGCGGCAAAATGTTGTGATCACTTGGCCAGAAGAGGCCGATCGTATCTGGCTGAAAGCCGATCTTATGCGCATGGAACAGGTAATGGTCAACCTAATTAACAACGCTGCACAAGCGATGGAGCAGAGCTCGATTAAACAAATTCAGATTCGTGCAGAGTCTTGCGGGGAACAGATCGCTATCTCTGTATGTGATTCGGGGCCCGGTTTAAGTCATGAGGCGCTAGAGCAGATCTTCACGCCATTTTTTACCACTAAAGAGCAAGGGCTGGGACTCGGGCTGGGTCTCTCAATATCACAGCGGATTGTCGAGTCGCTTGGTGGTATGCTTAGCGCCCATAACTCACCCGAGGGTGGCGCTGAGTTTCGTATTCTTCTTAATAAAGCCCAACCACCCAGTGCACAGGCAACTAAGGATTCCAAGTGACAGAGTCTAGAGCTAACGAGATTCAAGTATTACTGGTCGATGATGATGGCTACATCTTGGATTCTGCCGGGCAAACACTGGAGCTTGAAGGCTATTCTGTGGTGACGTGTGATCGCGCCGAAAAAGCTTTGGGTATCATCAGTTCTGGTTGGTCGGGCATAGTTGTCACCGATATCAATATGCCCTGTATGACAGGTCTAGAGCTACAGGCTAAGGTTAAAGCCATCGACTCCGATATTCCGGTCATCATTATCACCGGTCATGGTGATATCTCTATTGCGGTGACTGCTATACGAGACGGCGCCTACGATTTCATTGAAAAACCCTTTGCTTCTGAGCTGCTGATTGATGTCGTGCGTCGTGCGATTGAGAAGCGCTCGTTAACCCTAGAAAACCGCGCGCTTAAAGAGGAGTTAGCCACGCATAATGCGGCTGGACCTCGTCTTATTGGAGCCAGTCCACGCATTCAGCAGCTACGCAATATTGTTCGAGCGGTAGCCGATACCCCGGCTGATATTTTGATCCATGGTGAAACCGGCGCAGGGAAAGATCTCCTAGCTCGTTATCTTCATGAAAACAGCAACCGTCGCGGCGCCAATTTTGTTGCCATTAACTGTGGTGCGGTTCCTGAAAACCTGATTGAGAGTGAGCTGTTTGGGCACGAGGCCGGCGCTTTTACCGATGCCAAAAGTCGTCGAATTGGTAAGCTAGAGCATGCGCAAGGTGGAACCCTTTTCCTAGACGAGATCGAGAGTATGTCGATCTCCTTGCAGGTTAAACTGCTGCGTGTATTGGAAGAGCGAGTCATTGAACGTTTGGGCTCAAATGACCCTATATCACTGGATTTAAGAGTCATCGCAGCCTCTAAAGTAGATCTGCGCGAAGCGGCCGATCAAGGCGATTTTCGTGAGGATCTCTACTATCGACTTAACGTTGTGCGTGTCGATCTCCCTGCGCTAAGGGAACGACGCGAAGATATTCCATTGCTGTTTAAACACTTTGCCCTGGTCGCCTCAGGTCAGTTCGGGCGCGAAGTAGAGCCGTTAACGCCTGAACAGATCCAGCAGCTCGTGGCCTATGATTGGCCCGGTAACGTGCGAGAACTGCGCAATGTGGCGGAACGCTTTGTTCTACTCGGTGAACTCAATTGCGGGGAGGTGGGAGAACTGGAGAGTAATCAGAACACCGCAATGAGTCTACCTGATCGCGTTGAGTATTTTGAAAAAACGCTGATTCAAACCGAATTGGCTCGTCATGCTGGTTCCATTAAAGAGACTCTGGCGGCATTGGGTCTTCCCAGAAAAACTCTCTCTGACAAAATGCGGAAGTACGGTCTCGATAAAGCGGATTACAAATAATTCACCCGGTTGTCAGCGCCGCTCTATTCGTTATACTTGCCCGCCTGTTTAATGATAAGGCGACTCTCTATGTTGGGTTCTATTGCAGCTGTTTGGGGTATTGTTGGTGTTGTTGCTCTGTTGAGCAGTGCAATCTATCGTCTAGCCCCCATGGCCTTAGAGCTTGCCTTTGCTGAGTTAAGTTTTGGTCACTGGGTGGCGTTGGCTTTCTCGTTGATTTTTATGGGTTTTGCCGAAGGGTATCGAGGTTTTCAGCAGAACTTTTCACCTCGTGCGGCAGCGCGAGCCCGCTATTTGCGTCACCATGTGACACCTGCTCGTTTACTATTGGCACCGCTCTTCTGCATGGGTTTTTTTCACACCACAAAAAAACGCAAAATCATCAGCTATTCACTGACCAGTTTTATCATTGTGTTGATCATTGTGGTGCACGCTATTCCGCAACCTTGGCGCGGTATTGTCGATGCAGGCGTTGTATTGGGTCTGTCTTGGGGAACAGTATCGTTGCTGGTCTATGGTGTTAAAGCGCTGACGAAAGAGGTGTTCGACGTCTCACCCGAGACACCGGAACACCGTTAATTTTATTTTCGGCTAACCCAAGAATAGCTGGTAGGCTGGATTGTTGGTCTCTTCAAACCAGGCGTAGCCCAATTCGTCTAAATATTTACGTACTTCCGCACGCTCTTTTTTAGGCACTTCCATGCCGACTAAAACCCGCCCATAGGCTGCACCGTGGTTGCGGTAGTGGAACATCGAGATGTTCCAGCGCCCACCCAGTGTATTTAGGAATTTCATCAATGCGCCTGGGCGCTCTGGAAATTCAAATCTGAAGATCGCTTCTTCACTACAAACGTCAGGCTTGTGACCGCCAACCATATAGCGAATATGGCTTTTAGCCACCTCGTTATCGGTTAGGTCTGTCACTTCATCGAGTGCCTCGTTAAGTTCGGCCAGTAACTCTGAACGCCCATCATTGTTTTTACGGATTTGAACACCGGCAAAAACCACCGCCGCATCGCTGTCACTGTAGCGGTAGTTGAATTCTGTAATGTTGCGATTACCCAGTGTTTTACAGAATTGCTTAAAAGCACCTGGTCGCTCTGGAATTTTAGCTGCAATGAGTAACTCGCGTTTTTCACCGATCTCTGAGCGTTCTGCAACGTGGCGGAGACGATCAAAGTTTACGTTGGCGCCTGAGTTAATGGCGATGAGTGTTTTGCCAGTGCACTGTTCACGTTCGACATAGCGCTTAAGGCCGGCAACCGCCAAAGCGCCTGCAGGTTCAGAGACTGCGCGGGTATCGTCAAAGATATCTTTAATCGCCGCACAGATTTCATCGACGCTGACGGTGATCACTTCATCGACATGATCTTTACAGATTTCCCAGGTGTGTTTGCCGATCTGAGCAACAGCGACACCGTCCGCAAAGATGCCAACTTGTGACAAGGTCGCACGACGCCCCTTCTCCATAGCCAGCGCAAGACAAGCAGACTCATCCGATTCGACACCAATAATCTTCGTGTCAGGGCGTAGATATTTAACGTAAGCAGCAACACCTGCAATCAAGCCGCCACCGCCAACCGGTACAAAGATCGCGTCGATTGGATCTGTGTGCTGGCGCAACATCTCCATTGCAACGGTACCTTGTCCCGCAATGACATCAGGATCATCGTAGGGTGGGATGTAGGTTAAGCCTTTCTCTTGCTCCAGTTTGGCAGCGTGTTTGCGCGCGTCATCAAAAGCATCGCCGTGCAGAACAGCTTTACCACCAAGACGGCGTACGTTGGTGACCTTAACGTCAGGCGTGGTTTTAGGCATGACAATGGTGGCTTTTACACCGAGGTACTTGGCTGCATTGGCAACGCCTTGAGCGTGGTTCCCAGCTGATGCGGTAATCACTCCTCGTGCCTTCTCTTCATCAGTAAGCTGAGCCATACGGTTGTAGGCGCCACGAATTTTGAACGAGTAGACAGGCTGTTCATCCTCACGTTTTAGGAGGACTTTGTTACCTGTGCGCTCGGACAAACCGGGTGCATCATCCAGTGCGGTTTCGACGGCGACATCATAAACGCGCGCTTCAAGAATTTTTCGTATGTATCGCTGCATAGTGATCAAGAGCTGTTTTGCTTAAGAAATATGGATGCAAATGGTATAGACTCACTGCTATTGCGTCTAGATAGCCAGGCAAATGGCTGCTAAAACACCCCAAAAATGACTGTTTAGAGATGGATTGATGACTCAAGACGAAATGAAACAGGCGGTCGCACAAGCGGCTCTGGATTATGTACTGCCAAAATTGAAAGCGGATTCAGTGATTGGAATCGGCACCGGTTCTACGGCTAACTGCTTTATTGATGCATTGGCAGCACACAAAGGGGTGTTCGAATCGGCTGTGGCTAGCTCAGAAGCGTCAGCTGAACGTCTTCGCTCTCATGGTATTGAAGTGGTTGATTTGAACTCTGTCTCAGGTATTGAGGTCTACGTCGATGGGGCCGATGAGTTCGATCCGCACTTAAACCTTGTTAAAGGCGGTGGCGGTGCACTGACTCGCGAGAAGATTGTTGCGGCAGCCTCTAAAGAGTTCGTCTGTATTGTTGATCAGACTAAACAGGTTGATGTGTTGGGTGCATTCCCACTTCCGGTAGAGGTGATTCCAATGGCGCGTTCTTACGTGGCTCGTGAGTTGGCTAAGCTGGGTGTTCAGCCTGAATACCGCCAAGGCTTCGTTACGGATAATGGCAACATTATTTTGGATGTTCACGATATGGAGATCCTAAACCCTAAAGGTCTAGAGCGTGAGTTGAATGATTTGGTAGGCGTTGTTACTAATGGCCTGTTTGCGCTACGTCCTGCTGATATTGTTCTGATGGCAACACCAGAAGGTGTCGAGACGCTGACAGTCTAAATCGGAAAATTACAGTGACAAAAAAGGAGCCGTTAGGCTCCTTTTTTATTGGTTGAGTGGCTTACCACTGAACAACCTGAGTTAGCGCGATGCTGACTGGCATAGTGATCCAAGCAAGAGCAACTAGGTTGATTGCGATCCAGCCCCAGCCAGATTTGTCACGGAAGTTTTCGTCGTGTGCCATGGTTTTAAACCCTCAAATTTGTTGATATAGATCAAAATTTGAGCGAATTCTACACATCTTTAATCAAAAAAAACACTACTCCAATAGTGGAATTAGACGTTGTTATTACCCGTTTGTTTTAAGGATGGCATAGCACTGCTCTATCTTAAGTGGAGCACGCAACAAGCTGGCTATCGCAATAAACGCGAAAGCGGCCAACAGTGGCAGTGTGAACCACAGCTCCCAGTGAACCGACAGCGGTATCTTCAGCAAAAACTGATTCATAGCCGCTAGGGTGATCTCTGCACTGAACACCGCTAAAGACCCACACACTAGACCTAGAAGACCAAACTCCAAGAGATCCAACTGTTTCGTCTCAGTCGCTCGTGCTCCCAAAGTTTGTAGCAGTGCCACCTCAGTTTTACGCTGTTCCAGAGCCTGTAATAGTGTAATCGTGACCAGAATAAGCCCCGTCGCCAGTGTCATGATCAACACAAATGCGGAGCTTTCAGCCAATCGTTCTAGCCAGCCAGCGAGTTGTTTCATCAGTTGATCGATATCGATCAGCGTTAATGAGGGGAATTCGCGCAGCAGTTCATTTGCCTGTGATTTGCGCTCCTCGGCCAGTTTAAAGCTTGTGATCCAGGTGCCCGGATAAGATTGCAATGCTGCTGGCGAGAAAATGACATAGAAGTTGGGTTGGAAAGACTCCCATTTCACTTCGCGCACACTGGTAATAACACCACTGACGGGTTGGCCGCCCACGTCAAAACCCAACGTGTCACCCAATTTAAGTCCCAGATCCTCAAGCATGTCCCGTTCGATAGAGATTTGATGCTCGTTAGAGTCTGGATCCCACCATTCACCTTGGATGATCTGGTTATGCACCGGTGGTTGTTGGCGCCAAGTAAGGTTTAGCTCCCGACGCAGGGAGTTATCTTTTAACTGCTCTTCGTTGAGCTGAGGTCTAATCGGTGCATCGTTAAGATTCACTAATCGACCACGGATCATCGGGTAGAGTTCGGTATCAATGTCACGTTCCGCTAAAAACTGATCGACCCCTGGTTTTTGCCACTCCTGGATGTTGATCAGGAAGTAGTTTGGTACGTCCTCTGGAAATTGGGCCTGCCACTCTTTAACAAGATCCTGACGGGCTACCCAGATAACGCTTAACAGCATCAGCAATAAGACCATGACACCCGCTTGTAGTCGGTGCCATTTACGTTGCTGCCGTAAGCGCATGATTAGAAGGCGTCCAAGTGCAATTCGATTCGCTAAGAAACGCCCCAGACTGTGCAGAATTATTTGCGCTAACCACCCGAACAGTAAGCCGCTGATACCCAACATAGCGAGTAGCACCGCTGCTGCAGCAGGCGCCGCTAAAAATAGCAGTAATACAGCGCTTAGTAGTACCAAACTGATGAGGTAGAGTCCCCAGCTCGCCTTTTGGCTTGTGTTTGTCTGTTCGCTTCGTAGTAGTTGCGCAACGGGAACTTTGGCCTGTTCCAGTGCGGGTGGCATGCCGAGTAGAAGTAGCATTGCATAGCCTAAAGCAGGACCTATTAAGTAACTGCTCCACTGCGCATTAGGCAGTGCTTGAGGGAGCAGCCCAGATAACCAAATGTTGGCAAGGCTAGCCAGAATAGCACCGGCTGCACCGCCAATCACCGCGATTACCGTTGCTGCTATGCCGAGCTGCCAAAAATAGAGTTTAACTAAGGCACTTGGGGTTAGGCCCATGCTCAAGAAGAGTGCACTCCGACTCTGCTGGGCATGACCGAAACGTCTCAGCGCCAGCAGAATGGTCAGTGACGCGAGCAATAGGGTTGTCAGTGAGCTCAGGCGAACATAGGAGAGGCCGTTGGCGAGAGCGTTACCGGTGACCGGTTGATCATTAATCAGTGACAATATCCGCTCGTGGTTCTCTAACGTCGGCTTTAAACGTGTTTCAAAGGTTTTGAGTGCAGCATTTTCACCACTGATCAGTAGACGGAACTCGGCTCTAGATCCCGGTCCAAGCACAGCGCTCTTCTCTAGGTCTTGCTGATTGACCAGAAAGTGAGGGTTGAGCGTGTTGAACCCGCTGCCTCGATCGGGAGACTGTTTTAAGGTGGCCGCTAGCACGAGATCGGCATAACCAAACTGCAGAGTATCGCCAATATTGAGCCCTAACTGGTCAATAATGCGCGCTTCAGCCCATGCGGTTCCGGGTGCCGGCACGGCAGCTTGCATAGGCGGGTCGGTAATCACTTCGCCTCTGAGCGGGTAGGGATCTGAGATCACCTTTGCTGAACTGAGGATTAGGTTATCGCCAGCACCAACCATGGTCGGAAACTGAATAACCTGAGTGGTGGTTAGCCCCAACTCTTCGGCCATTTCTGTGCGTTGTTCGTCAATAGGACGACTGGATCGAACGACCAGATCAGCCCCTAGTACAGAGGCGCTCTCTCTCAGTAGACCACTCTCTAGACGATCACTGACTATCGATAGAAAGCTGGTCAGTGTGACGGCTAACAATGCAGCAAGAATTAAGCCCCGCCACTCGATGGTGCGCAGTTGCACCCATAGCTGACGCCGTGCGATGCGGGGAATGGCAGAACTCATGACAGCTCCTCGATAGCCCCATTACTTAATTGAATCCGGCGCTGACAGCGTTTTGCCAGCTCAAGGTCGTGTGTAATGAGTATTAGAGTCGTGCCCTGTTGTTCGTTTAACGAGAAGAGTTGTTCAACGATCTGTTGGCCAGTCGCTTCGTCGAGGTTGCCAGTAGGCTCATCGGCAAATAGCAGAGCGGGGTTGCCTGCAAAGGCGCGAGCAATCGCGACGCGCTGTTGCTCGCCACCAGACAGTTGTGACGGGTAGTGATCCGTTCGATCGCCAAGTCCCACATTGTGAAGCCATTCTGATGCGGTTGACTCCGCGTTAGCTTGTTGACGGATTTCAAGCGGTAGCGCAACGTTATCCTGCGCTGTTAACTCTGGAAGTAGGTGGAAGGATTGGAAGATAAAGGCAATTTTATCCGCTCTAAGTTTGGCGCGTTCGGCATCCGAGAGTGACTCTAGAGGCTTTCCTTCAAACTCGACGGTACCGGAAGTAGCTGTGTCCAAACCCGCAAGCAGACTGAGTAGCGTTGATTTGCCTGCACCGGACTTACCAATAATCGCGATCGTCTCACCGGCATTGATGGTTAAGTTGAGATTGACGAAGAGATCCAGTGTTCCGCTTCCGGTCTTAAACTGTTTTCCCAGTTGTTTTGCTTCTAGTAGAACGGAACGGCTAGTCATGATGTCCTCTTAATGATCCAATACTCTTCTAATACCCTTACGAATATTATTAATTTTGGGTTTGTTCAGTCACTTTTAAAGGTACGAGGTTGTTTTGCTTAAGAATTTCATGCTGCGGTTATTCATCGCCTCTTTTTTTGCAATGCCAGTCAAGGCGGCGGACATCATGGTGCTAGGCGATAGCCTTTCGGCGGGTTATGGGCTCACTCCGGGTGAAGGTTGGGTTGAACTGATGGAGCCGCGAATAGAAGGCTCTGGTTTAACCTTACTAAATGCCAGTGTCAGTGGTGAGACGACAGCAGGGGGGCTGGCGCGACTTCCTGATCTGTTAGAGTTGCACGAACCTAAATGGGTTCTGCTTGAGTTAGGCGCCAATGATGGATTGCGCGGCACCCCTTTAAATATCATTAAGACCAATCTTGAAGCCATGGGCAGTAAGATTAGTGAGTCCGGTGCACAGCTTGTAGTCATTGGTATCCAGCTTCCACCCAACTATGGGCCTAGATACACGCGGGCTTTTTTTAATCTTTTTCCAGAGTTATCTGAAAAGTTTGATGCGCCCCTAGTGCCTTTCCTGTTGGAGGGAGTGGCAACGGATTGGGATCTGATGCAATCAGATGGCTTGCACCCAAAAGCCGTGGCTCAGCCGATCATTCTTGAGACAGTGATGAAGGTGGTGGGGCCTGAAATAGGCGTGCAGTAGACAATAAAAAAGAGAGCCGAAGCTCTCTTTTTAATAATTGGCTATCGATTAAGCCGCTAGGTTTGCGTTAGCAAAGTCCCAGTTCACAAGTGACCAGTAACCGTTTAAGTAGTCTGGACGTACGTTGCGGTAATCGATGTAGTAAGCGTGTTCCCAAAGGTCTACAGTCAGGATAGCTGTCTGACCGTTAGTCATTGGTGTACCAGCGTTGCTAGTGTTAACAATCTCTAGTGAGCCGTCAGCGTTTTTAACCAACCAAGTCCATGAAGAACCGAAGTTATTAACCGCTTTATCGTTAAGCTCTTCTTTGAACTTCTCGAAAGAACCCCACTGAGCGTTGATCGCGTCAGCAATTGCGCCTGTTGGCTCACCACCACCGTTTGGAGATAGGCAGTTCCAGTAGAAAGTGTGGTTCCAAACCTGTGCTGCGTTGTTGAATACGCCGCCAGCGGGTGCAGTTTTGATGATCTCTTCTAGAGATTTGCCTTCAAACTCAGTACCAGGTACTAGGCCGTTTAGCTTAACCACGTAAGTGTTGTGGTGTTTGCCGTGGTGGAATTCTAGAGTTTCAGCAGAGATGTGTGGTTCTAGTGCATCTTTTGCGTATGGCAGTGCTGGAAGTTCAAAGCTCATTATATGCTCCAATTGTTTCAGTTAGTCAGGGCATAAAAACCCTGGCGATTAGTTAGTGGGAGCGATCATATCACCTTTCGCCAGACTATTAATGGCACAAAAAGTAATGTCTTTAGATCACTCGGTTGTTTCGTATCTGCAACTAAAGATAGCTGAAATAATGTTCACCTCTGATTACAATGCGGCCATCTTGATCATTTACAAGGCTTTAAGCATGTCAAAGGTTCTTCTGTGGATCGCCGTCGTTATGGGCGCCATTTACATTGTTCGAGTTAACTACTTCGGATCCAAAACCTACGAACCGTTCATGAACGGCTGTCTTGTGTCAGGCGCTTCAGAAGCGCGTTGTAGCTGTTTAACCGATTACGTCCACGAGCGCTTTGACGACCTAGAAGTGGGCCGAATTCTTCGCAGTGATCGATCTGACGCCGCATTCTCCGAACGCGTGGATCGCGTCATTGCAGCAGGTACGTTGGCCTGCAAGTCGGTGGATCAGTAGCTACTGCTCGGCAAGCCATTGTTTGACTAGAAACAGTGCTGCAATGGCTCGCCCTTCATGAAAATCACTCTGCATTGCCAGTGTCTCGATATCCGCCAGAGGGTATTTAACGACCTCTAGAGGCTCTGGCTCATCACCCTCTAAACGACTTTCATAAAGATCTTGAGCAACTACCAGCGTCAAGGAATTACCCATGTAGTTGGGAACCGCGCTCATATTTCGAATAACGTGAAGTTCATGAGCGCCAAAACCGGCCTCTTCCTGAAGTTCGCGATTGGCCGCTTGTAGAGCATCCTCGCCGGGATCGATAACCCCTTTGGGTAGGGTTAATACATAATCATTAAAGCCGGTTGCATACTCTCGAATCAGAACAATGTTCTGCTGGGCATCTAGGGCAAACACCATAACAGCCCCTCGGCCTGATGATGCAAGCCGCTCAAATCGACGCTCTTCACCGTTACTGAATCGAAGGTCGACCTGTTCGACATGAAACAGGGCACTCTTCTCTGGCTTGGTGACCTTCAAAATTTCCGGTTTGATCGGCATACTGGTATCCAAATAACGTTTATTAGAGTGTTCCCTGATTATGCTTCAATGGCAAGAGATAGACACCGTCTTCCTAGACATGGACGGCACCCTGTTGGATCTGCACTTCGATTCACACTTCTGGCTTGAATTTCTACCCACACGTTACGCAGAAATTCACAACATCGATGTAGATCAAGCTAAGAAATACATCTTGTCCAATATCATGGAAGAGCAGGGAACCTTGAATTGGTATTGCTTTGATTATTGGACCGAGCGTTTCCAGTTGCCAATTGCTGAATTGAAACATGAGGTCGCCGATAAGATCGGTTATCGACACTCCGTGCCTGAGTTTTTAGCTTGGCTTAAGGAGAGTGGCCGACGTGTGTTGATTGTCACCAATTCGCACCGAGCAGGGGTTGATTTAAAGTTCTCTCGCACTAACCTAGCAAACGAGGTCGAAGGTGTTATTAGCTCGCACGATTATGGCTATCCCAAAGAGGCTCAGGCCTTCTGGGAGACTCTGATGAAGCATGAGCCCTTTGACCCTGAGCGAACGCTGATGGTGGATGATAGTCTTCCCGTTCTGCAATCGGCACATGATTTTGGCATCAAACACCTATTAACGATCGATCAGCCTGATCTGAAGATGCCCCCACGTGATATGAGTGATTGTGATTTTATGTCGATCAACGATTTTAATGAGGTAATGGTAAACGAATGAGTAGTGGAATCCGTCTAGATAAGTGGCTTTGGGCTGCTCGGTTTTACAAGACTCGAGGCATTGCCAAAGAGATGATTGAAGGCGGTAAGGTGCACTATAACGGCCAACGAGCTAAGTGCAGTAAAGCGGTTGAGATTGGTGCCAAGCTAAAAATTCGTCAGGGTTATGATGAAAAAGAGATCGAGATTATTGCGCTCTCTGATCAACGTCGTGGCGCGCCAGAGGCTCAAAAGCTCTACGTTGAGACTCAGGCCAGTATTAACAAGCGCGAAGAGAACGCTGCGATGCGCAAACAGTTGGGTTCCGGCCCAGATGCAAGGCCCGATAAAAAGAGCCGTCGTGAACTGTTACGGGTTAAAGGTTATTTACGGGATTGATAGCTGAAACCTGCAACAATTCAGCGTAAAATCTCGCTCCAGTTTTTAATTTAAAATAGGTTTTCTGATGAGCACACCTGATCAAATACAACGCGTCCTTTTTGATAATGCCGATGTGCGAGGCGTTGTTGTCGGTCTTGAAGAGAGTTTCCAACAAGCGATCGCTTATGGTGACTACCCAGACGAGATTCGTCACCTATTGGGTGAGATGTTGGCCGCGGTTGTGCTTTTAAGTTCAAATTTGAAAATCGAAGGGCGTTTGTCACTTCAAGCTCAGGGTGACAGTGGACTGCGCTTGTTGCTTGCTGAGTGTAACAACAAAGGCCAAGTACGTGCGATTGCCCGCTTTGATGAAGCGACGCTAAAACACGGTGAACGTTTTGACCACTCGTTTGTTAACGGTCGCATGGCGCTGACTATGGAACCTGAACAGGGCCAGCGTTATCAAGGTATTGTTCCACTTGAAGGTGCGACAGTTGCCGAGTGTATCGAAGGGTATTTCCGTCAATCGGAGCAGCTACCCACCCAACTTATTCTGACCAGCAACGGTCAACGAGCAGCCGGCATGATGCTGCAAGTATTACCGGCTGCCGGGAACGGTGATGAGGATTGGAACCACATCTCTACCTTGGCTCAAACATTGCAAAATGATGAGCTGCTTGAATTGGATAACGAGACCTTACTGTATCGTCTATTCCACCAAGAGAGCGCTCGTATCACAGACCCAGAAACGTTGACCTTCTCTTGCGACTGTTCACGTCAACGCAGTGCGGCAGCCTTGCAAACAATGACCGAAGTAGAGCTGCTAAGCCTTGCTGAAGAACACAACGGCGTCGTATCAACGACCTGTCATTTCTGTAATCGCGTCTATGATTTTGATGCGCAAGACATCAAAGCGCTGTTCCACAATGATGGGGCATTGAATGAGAGTGATTCATTACACTAAAGGTTATCGATCTGGGGGTTTGTAAGAGCCCCTGGCTATGAGATAATTGCCCACCTACAAAAAGAGTTGGCCACGACCTTTCAAACCAACCGCCAAAAAAAATTATTTAAATTATTTTTCCGCGTTCCGCCCTCCACAGGGACGGTAACTTTTAGGTACAAATGGGTTAAAACCCAAGGGATCAGTTGATGACTAAAGAGTCAATCGCAGAGAATCATCTTAACCTTACGCCGGCCGCGTTGGTTGAGGCTGCTATCGCACGCAATGAGGGTGTATTAGCTAACACAGGCGCACTTGTTGTTACCACAGGTAAGCGCACAGGTCGTTCACCACTGGATCGTTTCATCGTTCAAGAGCCAAGCACATCCGATGCAATCTCTTGGGGTCCAATTAACCGTCCATTCGATGCAGGCAAATTTGATGCTTTATGGGCGCGTGTTGAAGCGTATATTTCTGAGCAGGAATCGTTCACTTCTGAAGTTCACGTCGGCTCTGATCCTAGTCACTACCTTGCAGTTCGTATGACAACTGAAACAGCGTGGCAAAATCTTTTTGGTCAAAACCTCTTCATCCGTCCAAGCGACTACAACCCTAAGGGTAAAGAAGAGTGGCAAATTCTAAACGCTGCTGGCTTCGAATGTGAGCCAGAGCGTGATGGCACCAACTCTGATGGTTGTGTCATTCTGAACTTCGCGCAACGTAAAGTGTTGATCGCCGGTATGCGTTACGCAGGCGAAATGAAGAAAGCGATGTTCTCTGTGCAAAACTTCCTTCTACCTGAAAAAGACGTTCTACCGATGCACTGCTCAGCGAACATCGGTGAAGATGGCTCAACAACGCTTTTCTTCGGTCTTTCGGGCACTGGTAAAACGACTCTTTCTGCTGACCCAAGCCGTTACCTAATTGGCGATGATGAGCACGGTTGGGCGAAAGGCGGTGTCTTCAACCTAGAAGGCGGTTGTTACGCTAAGACAATCAACCTTAGCCAGAAAAACGAACCGATCATTTGGGATGCAATCCGTTTTGGTGCAATCGTCGAAAACGTTGTTCTAGACGAGTGTCGTGAAGCTGATTATAACGATGTTAGCCTGACTGAGAACGGCCGTTGTGCTTACCCTCTAAGTCATGTTGAGAAACGTTCAGCAACTAACATGGGTGACGAGCCTGATAACATCGTATTCCTAACCTGCGATTTAACAGGCGTACTTCCTCCCGTCTCTATCCTGAGTAAAGAAGCAGCAGCGTACCACTTCCTATCTGGTTACACAGCGTTGGTAGGTTCTACAGAGATGGGTTCAGGTGGCGGCATTAAGTCGACCTTCTCTACCTGTTTTGGCGCACCATTCTTCCCACGTCCACCAAGCGAATACGCAGAACTTCTTATTAAGCGTATCGAAGAGTACGGCTCTAAAGTCTACCTAGTTAACACTGGTTGGACCGGTGGTAGCTACGGCACAGGTGAGCGTTTCAGCATCCCAACAACCCGCGGCATCATTTCAGCGATCCAACACGGATACCTGAAAGATGTTGAGACTAAGCACATCCCTGGTCTAAACCTAGAAGTGCCTGTAACCGTGCAGGGTGTTGATGATAACCTACTTGTGCCACGCGATACTTGGGCAAATGGCGCAGATTACGACGCGGCTTGTGCAGATCTAACATCGCAATTTGTTAACAATTTCGAAAAATTCGAAGGCGTTGATGAGAAGATCATTGCAGCGGGCCCTCAAGTTTAAGAGGCAGCATGCAGTATAGAGAGGCGACCTTAGGTCGCCTTTTTTGTTTCTGTAAAAAGTCTGATTACGACCCTTCTCTGCCATTTCCAGGATTCGGATAAATGACTAGTTTTGGCCCATTTCGGTCCTTTAGATGGTTCTAATGAGTCGAAAAAGCGGACATTTTGATCAATAGGTATCCAGTATAGTTCGTGATCATTCAAATATATGAGGCATGGACTTTTTACGGCACTTGCTAAAAGTGAAGCACAAAATACCATGCCTGTATTCGTTAAATATCGAGTACTAACTTCTTAGATTTAGAACGCGAGCAGCACACTGCTATCTTTGAGTTCTGACCTTTCTCCAAATCGGTTTGTACTAGATCGCGGTGATCCGGTGATCCTTCGATTACTTTTGTCAGACAGGTTCCGCATACACCGGACTGGCATGACATTAGTACATCGATACCCTCGTCTTTAAGGCGGTTTGCGATGGTCTGTCCGGGCTCAACCTCAAACACCCGCCCTGAGCGACGTGCTTCGACCGTAAAGGCCTGGCCATTGGTGTCGATCTCAGCGCCAAAGTGCTCTTTGTGCAGGGTCGATTCATCCCAGCCCAGTGCTTTGGCTGAATCAAATATGAAATCCATAAACCCGTTAGGTCCGCAGACATAAAGGTGCTTATCTGCTTGAGGGTTTGCCAGGATTGATGGCATATTGGCTGTATTGTGATCCAGAATCAGACTGACCTGCTCAGGATAGAGGGCTTTCAGCTCGGTATAAAATGCCATTTGCTCCTTCCCACGCCCGAAATAGTACAGTTGGAAGTTTTGGTTCTGTGCACTTAATGACTCGGCCATCGCTTTGATTGGTGTAATACCGATGCCACCCCCAAACAGAAGTGAAGTAGAGACTTTGTCTTGCAACGGAAAATGGTTTCCTTGTTTGGATATCCTGATGCTGTCACCCTCAGACAGTTTTTCGTGTATCTCGACCGACCCGCCACGGCTGTTTGGATCTTTAAGCACTGCAACTGCGCATGTGCCAGGCGAACATTGTGTTGTGTGCAGTGAATACTGACGAATTAGTCCTGAAGGTAACTCGATATCGATATGTGAACCCGGTTCAGGTTGTTCGTACCGCGTTAGATCATTTACTTCAAACACCAGTTCAACAATGGCGTCTGCGACTGGCTTTCGGCTGATGATACGTGCGTCAATCCAGCGCTCATCAACGTCTACGACTGTCGCTTCCTGCACTTCCTTTAAAGGTTCAACGTCCACTTTCACTGGCAGTGTTGCCCAAGCTCTGATCGAGTTGTTCATGGCCACTGTGGGTTCCGCAGTCAAATGGAACTGCTTGATTCGCTTGCGCATAGATTGCAGGAGTGATCGGATCTCGAGTCGCGCTAGGTGCATCCCCATGCACATATGGATACCGTGACCGAATCCGACATGGTCGTGCACATCCCGTGTGATGTCGAAGTCATCGGGGTTGGTGTATTTACGTTCATCACGGTTAGCGGAAGCATACATCACTAACACGCGTGAACCTTCGGGAATCACGGTGCCACCGATCTCATAGTCCTTGATCGCATAACGGGTTAGCGCACGTAAAGGGCTGGCGAGGCGCACACCTTCTTCAATCGCGTTATCGATAAGGCTAGGATCTTTACGGATCAGTTGCCACTGGTCGGGATTGTCGGCGAACAGTTTAATCAGTTGCCCAGTGGCTGAAATCGTTGAATCCAGACTGGGATTGATATAGTCACGCATCAACTGTGCACACTCATCGCGTGAAATGCCGCGAGCTTCACCTACTTCAAATATGCGATGTGCCCAACCACCTTTGACTAATTTATCTGGCGTGCCGTTCTCGTCCAGGAATTTCTTCAGGTCTTTGAGTACCTCCATAGAGGCGCGGGTACGAGGGTTATCATCGCCAAAAAGGTTGAAAGTGGCTGACGCCCATTTCAGCATTTGAGCCGGCGAGGTGTTAGGTAAGCCTACCAGCTCAGCGACAATGGGACCGTTGAACAATGCTAAACAGCTTCGCGTGGTGCGCTCGATGATCGATGAAGCGATCGATGCGGGAGCCGATGTCAGGGAGTGTGGACAGATCCCCGATGAGGCGATGTATGCCGAAGGCTACTTCCAGCGGCCAACGCTAGTAATTGACCCTGATCCTTCACTGAGAATCGTTCGTGAAGAGCAATTTGGACCCGCATTGCCAATCATGCCCTTTGATACGGAAGATGAGGTAATCGCTAAAGCGAACGATAGTGAATTTGGACTTTGCTCATCAATCTGGACCGAGGACTATGAGCGAGCTGTCAGGTTGAGTCGGCGTATTGAAGCGGGCTATACCTATCTAAACGCTCATGGTCCTTCAGCACAGGATAGGAAAGGCCCCTTTGGCGGTTTTAAACACTCAGGCTTCGGAAGAAACTTTGGTTATGAAGGAGTACTGGCGTTCCAAGGATACCACTGTATTTCCGCACCGAGGGGGCGTTTGATTGCCGATGGTGTTGTCGGTTGAAAACCAAAGGTCACAGCTACACAAGCGGATCAGCCTTTGCCCCATGACTGATCCTAGCCTCTGGGATAATTGCAGCACTCCATGTTGGTAAATTATCGCCAGCTTTAAGTTCATTAACCGATGCATTTCAGCTAACAGCAGCAGAATCAGGCTGGTTGTTGTCGGTCATCCAGTTAGTGGGGGCTACGAGTAGTGTGCTATTGGGATTTGTCATAGGTCAAATCGGTCCTCGTACCAGTCTATTGACGGGTCTTCTGGTTACTGCAATTTCGAGTCTAGCAGGGGGGTGGGCTTCATCTGGTACCCAGCTATTGATTTTGAGAATTCTTGAAGGCTTAGGTTTTGTATTGATAGTACTACCCGGCCCAGGATTACTTCGCCAGTTCGTACATCCGCGTAAGATAAATCTATGGGTGGGCTACTGGGGCGGCTTCATGGGTGCTGGTGTTGGTATGGCGATGCTGATGGGCCCAAGGTTTATCGATATATCGGGTTGGCAGAATTGGTGGATTTTTAGCGGTCTGATCACAATATTGGTGATGTTCCTTGCCTACTTGGTTATCCCCACTGCAACTATTCCTGCCGTTTGCTTAAAATCTGGCAGCTATTCTGAACGTATCAAAAAAGACCTACTGTGTGTGATCCAAGACCCTAGGGTTGGTCTGCTTGCTGGAGTTTTCGCTCTCTGTGCTGGACAGTGGCTGGCTGTCATGGGCTTTTTACCATCAATATATGAAGCTAATGGTTTAGATTCTAATAAAATATCGATTTATACTGCGTTAATAGCATTCTCGAGTGTAATCGGAAATCTGTTGGCTGGGCGTCTTCTGCACCATTCTGCCTCACCTATCTACCTAGTACGCTTGTCCTATTCAGCTATGGTTATCGCATCAATTGTGTTGTTTTCATACCCTGCAAAAGCTAGCTTCATTATTCCTTATGCATCGGCAATCGTATTCTCCTTTTTTGCGGGTGTAATTCCGGCGGTTATATTCTCAATCGTTGTAAATCAGTTTGGTGTGAGTACTAAAACTTCTACGGTTATTGGCTTAGTTCAACAGATTTCCGCATTTGCTCAGCTATCGATTCCGCCACTACTGGGTTGGTATATTAGCGTTGCGGGTGGGTGGAGTATGGCGTGGACCTTATTGTTATCTTTATCAACCGTTGGGGTTTTACTAACAGCAAAATTGTCTCCCAGTGTGCACTATGCATCGCAGCATGAGCTGTCGTCATTCAAAAGGAGGGCTGACTGAGGCCTCCAAATTATTTAGCCTTGTTTCATGAGTGTGGATATTTTGTTCCAACAATGTCGTCTACTGGGAACTACATTCTGTGTATGCGCTTCGTTATCAGTAATACGAGGCTAGTTCCGGCGGTTTGACCTGGTTAATTGTAATGTCCGCTACCGAGAAATCGAAATATTCCTGTTTAGACCGCAAAGTGCGCGTCTGAGCACATCGGAATCGTTGTGGTAAGGTTTGGGCCTTGGCGGACTATTAGGGGAGAAGTCAGTGTTTAACTAATATTGATGTTTGGTTAGTCATCGTACCTACCCCCTGATAAGATAACTGAAGCGGGTAGTAGGTGGTCTTGGTTAGTCTATGGTTACACCTTTCAGATGAATTCTGGTTGAATGATCAATAGGCAAATCCATCTTGGTTGAATCCGCGAACAACAGCTTCCCCGGATGGAGTTTTTCATATTTGTTTGTGCCCGCCCAATCAAGGAACGTTAAGTGAACTATAAAAGGTTGGAAACTTTCCTTCTGGTATCAACGCTGGGGAGTTTTCGTAAAGCAGCAGAACGTCTATTCACCACTCAGCCAGCCGTTTCCAACCGAATCAGCGCGCTTGAGGAGGAGCTCGGGTGCCGCTTATTCGAACGCGAGCAAGGTCTCGGCGGCATACGGTTGACAGCTAAGGGAGAGGAACTGCTACCGTACGCTGAGAAGATTGTCTTCATGTCGAATCAATTAAGGCAGCGGGCTGATTCGGAGCTTCAGCAGGCAGGCCTGCTTCGGCTCGGCGTATCAGAGACGATCGTGCACTCTTGGCTTCCATCATTGATGACCGCGCTACATGAAGAGATGCCCAATCTCGATATCGAACTGACCGTTGATGTCACGAGCAATCTCAGAGCGTCTCTTATTGATCACTCAATTGACCTAGCGTTTTTAATGGGGCCTATCAGCGAACCGCAAATCGTGAATGAGGATTTGTGTAGCTTCCCTGTCCACTGGGTTGCCAGTCCAAAACTAGATCTTCCGGATCGCTGTCTGAAACTGACCGAGTTGCAGAATTGGCCGATCATTACGTACGCCAAGAACACCAAGCCCTTTGCAGAGATCAGTAACAGATTCAAGAAAATAGAGGATACCCCAACGCGATTTTTTTCGTCGAGCTCGCTCGCGGCATCGATGAAAATGACCTTGGATGGCGTAGGAATATCGGCACTGCCATCAGCGGTAATTCAGAGTGAGCTCGAGCGTGGGGAATTAGTCCGTTTGAGCGTTGAATGGGAGCCTCGTGAGCTGTTTTTTACAGCTTCATACGCAACAGTGCCGCCAAATTACCTGGTTCGCCGAGCTTGCTCACGGGCTGTTGAGCTTGCGGCTGAATACCGAGCTGAATGATAAGATTTATTTATAATTAGTACAAATAAATTATAATTCGACATGAGGTATGGCTCCGCTACTATTGGGAAGTACTTCTAAGCGTCAGGAATGCGGAGACAATGAAAGCATATTCAAAATACAAACAAGGCTTACTGGATAACTCCCTCGAACATCGCTCAGCCATACGCAACGGTAGCTACAGTGGAACAACTTCAGGCCTCGCACCCGGGTTCGTGCAAGGTAACGTTGTAATTCTCCCGTCAGCTTACGCTGAGGACTTTTACAAATTTTGTCATCAAAACCCAACGCCTTGCCCTTTGATTTCTGTGTCTGAAGCAGGCGATCCGAGTATGCCGGCGCTGGGAAAAGATTTGGACATCCGCACCGACATTCCAGAGTATCTAGTGTTTCGTGATGGGCAAGTTGCCGAAACCCTGACCGATCTCACCTCAATATGGAGAGACGATTTAGTTACCTTCGTTCTGGGGTGTTCATTCTCGTTTGAGGATGCACTGCAGTCAGCTGGCATACCTGTGCGCAATGTAGACAGCTGCTCGAATGTTTCGATGTATCGCACTAATATCCCTACCAAACCTGCCGGCCCTTTCAAGGGGGATTTGGTTGTGACAATGCGACCCTTCAGCCCAAAGGATGCAATTAGGGCGATTCAAATTACTACAAGGCTACCTAAGGCACATGGCGCGCCCGTGCATATAGGATCACCATCACTTATTGGGATTCGAGATCTCAGTAAGCCTGAGTTTGGCGACCCCGTCGATATCTATGAGCACGAAATCCCGGTCTACTGGGGCTGCGGCGTTACCACTCAGGTCGCGTTAGAGGGGGCTAAACTACCCTTTGCGATTACACATGTGCCAGGAAAAATGATCATAACGGAGTTGCTTAATGAGGAGCTCTCGGTCCTTTAAACCGCCAGATACAGGCATCAATAAAAACAATGGAGATCAACCATGTTAAAGAAATTTGCATACACCGCACTTCTCGCAACTAGTCTTGCGGCCACTAGTGTTCAAGCAGCCAAGTGGAATATGCCGACACCCTACGGTGACGCAAACCTTCCAACCAAGATTGCTTATGCGTTCGCGGAGGAGATAACTGCTGCTAGTAATGGTGAAATCGAAGTTACCGTGCATTCTGGCGCCTCGCTGATTAAGCACCCAGAAATTCCCCGCGCGGTGAAGACTGGTCAGGTTCAGCTTGGTGAGATTTTTATCGGTATCATGGGTAACACACACCCTGTTTTCAAACACGACAATATTCCGTTTCTTGCAACCAATTACGAAGATGCAGAGAAACTCTGGAACGCAGCGCGACCTGAAGTTGAAAAGCAACTGGAACGCGAAGGCATGACACTGCTTTACACTGTGCCTTGGCCGGCCCAGAGCCTCTACACTAAAAAGCCAGTGGCTAAACTTGAAGATCTTCAGGGGCTCAAGATGCGTGCTTACAGTCCGTCAACATCGCGCCTTGCAGATCTGATGAATACCACGCCAACAACGGTACAGGTTCCTGAGATTCCGCAAGCGTTCAGCACTGGAATCATCGATGCGATGATCACATCACCCTCCACAGGTGCTAATGGGCAGGCTTGGGACTATCTGTCACACTACACAGACATCGCGGCATGGATTCCGAAGAACGTGATTGTAGCCAATACTCGTGCCTTCAAAGGCTTGAGCGCCGAGACTCAGCAAGCGATCATGGATGCCGCGGCTAAAGCCGAGGCTAAAGGTTGGGAAGGAGTTCGTGCTCAAGCCAAAATGGATACTGACACGCTTGCAACAAACGGTATCCAGGTTAGTGCACCAAGTGCCGAACTGATGTCTGCTCTTCAAGAAATCGGCACTGTAATGGTTGACGAGTGGAAAGCTGAAGCGCCTGAAGAAGTCTCAGCTATTCTGAGCGCTTACGGTAAGTAAGTTAAACTTCTGGCCACCGGTCCAAAGCTGATCGGTGGCCTAGCGAAGCGATCCCCCTATGAAGCCTACAAGAGAGTACTTCTATCTAAGTTCGGGATATGGCGCAGGGATCTGCATCATTCTCATAATGCTGATCATACTGGCGCAAATTGTCGGGCGAATGTTTGGATTCATTGTGCCCTCTGCGGAGGACTTTTCCGGTTATTTCCTAGCGGCAGCTACCTTCCTGGGTTTGGCGTACACCTTCCGCACCGGTGGTCACATTAGGGTAACTTTGTTAATCCACCGAGTGCCCCAGCGGTTAGCTAAAGCCATGGAAGCTTTGGTGCTGCTACTGGCGTTGTGTCTGACTTCATTTATGAGCTTTTACTCGGTTCACCTTATTTGGGAATCTTATGTCTTCAACGACGTGAGCTACGGTTACATACCCGTGCCGTTGTGGATACCACAGATTCCGTTGGGTGTTGGCTGTGTGGCGCTTAATCTAGCAGTCTTAGACGATTTCGTTGGTATGTTGCGAGGGCGTGACCCCTCCTATCGAGCGCATGAAGATGAGCTCAAACTGGAGGAGTCCTAATGGAAATTACTGCGCTCTCAATTACTTTAGCCCTATTCATGCTCTTGGTGTTGGCAGCGGGGCTTTGGGTCTCTTTGTCGCTGCTGGCGGTTGCGATCTTTGGGCTTTACCTCTCAGGTAACGATCAGATTGGACTGCTTTTCGCCACCTCGAGTTGGGGAGCAAGCACATCATGGTCGCTTACAGCACTCCCCATGTTCATCTGGATGGGTGAGATACTATTTCGCACCCGCTTATCCGAAGATCTGTTTAAAGGACTCTCACCTTGGTTGGGAAAACTTCCGGGTAAGTTGCTGCACGTAAACATTCTTAGCTGCGGCATCTTCGCTGCTGTTTCCGGGTCATCAGCCGCCACAGCTGCCACAATTGGTCGAATGACGCTTCCTGAGCTGAAAGCGCAGGGATATAGCGAACGTATGGCAGTGGGTACTCTGGCAGGCTCAGGTACACTTGGTCTGCTTATTCCGCCATCGATAATTCTTATTGTTTATGGAGTCGCCGCTGAGGTATCTATTGGACGTCTTTTCATCGCGGGCGCTCTGCCCGGGTTGATGCTAGTTGTACTTTTTATGGGATACACTGCTATCTGGGCTAAATTGAACGAAGATGAGTTACCCAAAGGTGATTCTGGGTCGATCAGTCTGGTCGAGAAGATAGTTGCGCTGCGCAAACTCGTGCCGATCGTTGGCTTGATACTCTTTGTTTTGGGTTCTATCTACGGAGGATTTACCACACCAACTGAGGCGGCTGCGCTGGGCGTATTCGGCGCACTAATCCTAGCACTCGTGACCAAAACCTTGAGCCTCGATAGTTTCAAACAGAGTCTTCTGGGAGCAGTTCGCAGCTCATGTATGATCGGTCTGATATTGGTTGCTGCTCATTTTCTTACACTAGCCATGGGATTTTTGGGTATACCCCGAGAGCTAGCCCAATGGATCGGGGGTATGTCACTAAATACCTTCGAGTTACTGCTGTATCTAACCGTTCTGTTTGTGATTCTTGGTTGCTTTCTGGACGGTATCTCTGTGGTTGTGCTGACTGTAGCCGTCGTGCTGCCGCTAATTCAGCAGGCAAATATTGACCTCATTTGGTTTGGTATTTACATCGTTCTGGTTGTTGAACTCTCGCAAATCACACCGCCGGTTGGTTTCAATCTATTTGTGATTCAGGCGCTAACCGGAAGAGATATTCTCTATGTTGCTCGTGCCGCTATACCGTTTTTCATGCTGATTCTAATTGCAATACTGCTAATCAGTTGGTTTCCACAAATCGTGACTTACCTACCACAGACAATGACGCGGGGATGATCAGTATGTTACAGATCAACTGCGACATGGGTGAGAGTTTCGGTGCTTGGAAAATGGGATCTGACAGCGAAATTATGCCTCATATTGACATGGCAAATATCGCATGTGGATTCCACGCCTCCGATCCTTTGACCATGCAAAAGACGGTCAAGCTGGCAGTTGAATTTGGTGTCAAGATAGGGGCTCACCCGAGCTATCCTGACCTTGTTGGTTTTGGACGCCGAGATATGCAAATTGCTCCGGATGAGCTCACTGCTCTTACCCTGTACCAAATTGGGGCTTTGGATGGGATCTGCCGATCTGAAGGCAGCCGAGTAGAGTACGTTAAACCCCATGGTGCACTCTATAACCGGATGATCACCGACGATGCCGTGTTACACGCGGTTCTCCGCGCAGTGGCGCGCTTTGACAAGGCGCTACCGGTCGTTGTGATGGCGATTCCTGACCATCATAGGCTCACAATAGCTGCCGCATCTGAAGGGGTGAAACTCTTGTTCGAGGTCTTCTCCGATCGTGCTTATGACGAGCAGGGGCGTCTAGCGTCGCGTAGCCTCCCAGGCGCTGTTTTAACAACGGATCAAGATATTGAGCGGCAGGTAAGAGCAATTGTCGAGCGGAGTTCAGTAATAACGCTTTCAGGCCGAGAACTGCCAGTCAAAGCGGATACAATCTGTGTGCACGGGGATGGCGCGCGTGCTGTTGAAGGTGCTCGCTTTATCCGAAGCTTGGTGACTTAATTAATGCATATAGAGATTGCGGGCGAGTCAGCTGTTATCGTCTATTTTGCGCAGGAGATCTCTCCTTTAGGCGCTTCTCAAGTCTCTGCTGCGTTCAAACGGCTTGAAGCAGCACCCCATGGAATTATTACCGACTTAATCCCCTCGTATACCTCATTGCTCGTGGCTTATGACTCATCTCTGATGAGCTCTCTTGATATTACGCGGTATTTGCGCCAACAGTTGTCCGATCTGGTAGTAGACGTAGATGACAGCGCTGATAGCTCGGTCGTTTACGTTCCAGTTTATTACGGTGAGGAAGTTGGTGTTGATCTGATCGAGGTGTCACATCAAACGGGGCTGGATGTGAATAGCATCATCACAACCCACACTACTACCGAGTATAGGGTCTATGCCATCGGTTTTGCGCCAGGCTTTGCCTATCTTGGATTGACCGAGCCGCAGTTAAAAGTAAGCCGGCGAAGCACGCCAAGGCTAAAAGTTCCCCGCGGGAGTGTCGCACTGGCCGATAATCAGACTGCGATATATCCATCTGTATCGCCGGGCGGATGGCAAATTATTGGACGAACGCCTATGACGTTGGTTGATTGGTCCAGTTCACCGATCACACCATTTCATGTAGGCGGCCGTGTGCGCTTTAGAGCAATAGATCGGCAGGAGTATCTGGACCTCGGAGGTGAATTTGATGGGGTTTAAGGTCATTAATCCAGGGCTACTCACCACAATTCAGGATAATGGACGTTTCGGACACCAGCACATGGGGGTTACCACGGGTGGACCTCTAGATGAGTATTCCTTTACTTGGGCTAATCACTTACTTGGCAACACAACTGGGGCGGCTGTGCTTGAGATCACCTTCGGTGGTTTGGAGATTTTGGCGCAGATCAACACCAATATCGCAGTGACTGGCGCTGATCTTGGAGCAACTATAAACGGTGAAAGGATAGAGCATTGGCGTACCCACAGGGTCAAAGCGGGGGATCGACTGAAATTCCATTCACCAGAGACTGGATTGCGAGCCTATCTGGCTGTCTCCGGTGGTTTTGAAACACCTCAGCTTTTAGGTAGCTGTTCTACAGTTATGCGTGAGGGGATTGGTGGACTGGTCTCAGATGGTACTAAGCTCAAACCAGAGGACTGGCTACCCTGTGCGGAGGCTCCGCCTCAGCAGGTCAATGCTGTGTCTGCAGAGGACATACCGGACTATCGTAAAAACCTAGAGCTGGGTCTTATTGAAGGTTACCAAATAGCCGATTTTTCGAGTGAGCAGCTGCGCAGGTTTTTCTCCAGTGAATATCAAATAACGCCCGATATCGATCGGATGGGTTATAGGCTAAAAGGTGAGGCTATCTCAGCGTCTCGGTCTGGAATCATATCGGAGGGTATTGCCGCTGGCGCCGTACAGATACCGGCTGACGGACAGCCAATCGTCCTCATGTGTGATCGGCAGACTATTGGGGGTTATCCAAAGCTTGGCTGTATCTCCCGCCTTGGCATGGCGCAATTAGCACAGCGCGGGCCCGGTTCTAGGGTGCGATTCTACCCCATGGATGTATCGATGGCACAGGCGCAGCGATTAGCATTCAAACGCCACCTAAAGCTCTTCGACTTCCAGAATTTTGCGTAAGCTATTAGCGATGTGAGTTTTATTGATGGTCGACTTCCCTATCAAGTGACAGCGTGACCACAATAATATGACGATATTTTGGCGCTGCTTTGTGCCTCCAGATAATGTTGTCCTTTTAAAACTAAAATTTGAATTCCACAACGGTTGTCATAAGAGCGATCGCTATGGAACTCATGTGGTATAAGTTCTCAGTGGTTACCGAGCAATAGACAAAGTAAGCGTCCGGTAATCACACCTTGTCAGACGGCATCCAGTTCTGCGGCAGTAGCTCTTCGATAGCACTAGCCTTCTGCGTTGGCAGACGTGTGAGGATATCCTTCAGGTAGGCATAGGGCTCATGCCCGTTCAGCTTAGCTGACTGGATCAGACTCATGATCGCTGCAGCGCGTTGACCACTGCGTAAAGATCCCGCAAAGAGCCAGTTCTTGCGCCCTAGCGCCCAGGGTCGTATCAAGTTCTCAACACGATTGTTGTCGATCGGGATGGCACCGTCATCCAGATAGCGTGTGAGTGCTGCCCAACGCTTGATACTGTAATCGAGTGCATTGGCTATCGCTGTTCCATCGGGCACCTGTTGTCGTTCAGTCAGCATCCATTGAAGCAGTTTGTCTGCGATGGGTTTGGCTTGCGTCTGCCGTATTCGTTGTCGCTCATCAGCTGGCGTTCTCGAACATCTTGCTCGACTCGGTATAACTGACGGATCAGCTTCACCGCTTCACCGGCGATCTGGCTTCTGCCAGCCACATGAAGCTCAACGAACTTACGTCTAGCGTGAGCCATACAGCCGACCTCTATGACGCCGTCATCGAAGCTCTTTTTGTAGCCTGCGTAGTCATCGCTGACTAACTGACCTTTCCATTCACCTAGGAAGTCACGCGCATGCTTACCGGAACGACCCGGCTGGAAGTCATAAATAACGGCGTTCAGTTCCGAGAACGGCGCGCTGGCATACGCCCAGATATAAGCTTTGTGGGTTTTCTTCTTACCCGGAGCAAGCATCGGTACCGGGGTCTCATCCGCATGCAGAACCGATTCCTTCAGAAGTTGTTCACGCATCGCATCCACCAACGGTTGGAGCCTTACCCCACAGACGCCGATCCACTCAGCCAAGGTTGAGCGCGAGAGCGGTACGCCAGAATGGGCGAAGATCTGTTCCTGCCGGTAGAGTGGAAGGTGGTCTGCATATTTCGAGATTAAGAGATGGGCCAGCAGTCCGGTAGTTGGGATGCCTTTATCGATAATGTGCGCAGGCATCGGGGCTTGGGTTAGCGTTTCGCATTCACCACAGACCCATTTACTGCGGATATGGCGTTCAACGCTACAGACGCCCGGTACGTAGTCGAGCTTCTCACTCACATCCTCACCGATGCATTTCATCTGGCAACCACAACGGCACTGAGTGGAGTCCGGATCGTGATGGATTTCTGTACGCGGCAGTTCGGGCGGTAGAGGTTTACGTTTCGCCTGGCGTCTTCTACTTGGTTTGGACTCGGGCACCAGAGCATCACCGAGGTCGGTTTCAATGCCAGCAATATCTTCATCAACGATTTCGCCGAGTATGCTGATCTGGAGTGCAGTCAGATGCTCGCTGCGCTGGCCGAACTTGTGTCGTTTTAGCCATAGGTCAGCTTTTGATTAACCTGCTCCTTGTACTTGATCGACTGATCCTGTTTCTGGATCGTTTGATCTTTGGCCTGGATGGTTTGATCCTGCTCGGTAACACGCGCGAGCAACTGTGATGCGAGTGCACGCAGTTGTTCGGGTGTGAGCTGAGAGAGATCCGGTGCTGTCATGACTAAAAGTGTGACAGAGGCGCACGACTGACGCGATCCCCTTATAGCAGAATGGCGCTCGAGCTGAGTCTATGCTGACGAGATTTCAAAGCCGTCTAATGACGCCTGAGGGCCCAATTCGGTGCCAAGGTAGGCCTTGGACCAGTGCACTGAGTTGCTCTTGATCCATTGCAAGGTGGCTACCTCGAGTTGTATCCACCCAACGGAATTTGCCCTGGTGTAGTCGCCGTGCACAGAGCCAGATACCCTGAACGTCATGGATCAAGATCTTTAGCCGATGACCACGCTTGTTGGTAAACAGGTAGGCACAGTGCGGTTTAGCTTCACCAAACACCTTCACCACTCTAGCTAGAGCCGTATCGGGCCCGGCACGCATATCCATCGGCTCAGTCGCGAGCCAGATCTGATCAATACGGATCATGAGAGCAGCGCTTTAAGCAGATGGACTGATTGCTCTTCGGAGCAGCGAAGCGTAACGGTCCCAAACTTAGAGTTAATCTCAATCGTAGTCGTGGACGCGGTTAGCGCCTTAGGGGTCGGCTCAACACCCTCAGGTTTAACAGCTTCAATGGGAACGGGCAGAAAACCAGGATAGGTTGTGATCTCACCTTTCTGCCGAGCCCGCCACATCCACTTGTGAATGAGGTTGGCGTTCAGCGCGAACTCTTGTGCGATGCTGGCAACGGAGACCACCGGCTGCTGACAACGTTTAATGATCATCGCTTTAAAGGCGGGATCGTATCGACGGCGCTTACCGGCTTGAACGGGTTGGATTGGAAAGTTTGTCATTTAGGCGCCCACTTAGTATCTAGGTGGGCACCTAGCCTAGCGGGTTAAGATAGTATCGGAAGATGTGATAACCGGACACTACTAGACAAAGACAAATACACTGGTCTATGTCTACGTCCGCTATTGAGAAATCGTCAGAATGCCGTATTGGCTGCAATGTGCGCTTAGCCGCCATCTCCCGGTCGGTTCCAAATGACCCCAAAGTGCCGTTAACCGTCGTTGCTAACCATAATCTAGGTTTTTCTCATAAGGAATCGGTAGAAGGCTTGATCTGATAGGAGTGGTAACAGCCTTGTGAGTAGGGCAATAATTATCAGTGCAAAAGCCAATCTAGCCCAGAGTATGCCATGCAATTCTGCACCGGTTAGTGCGATTAGCAGGGTATCTTCAATAAGACTGTGACAAAGACCGAGTAGGGCAAAAGAGGCAAATATATCGCGTCCACTGATGGTCCCTTTCTCCGCTTCTCGAATGAGTAACCCGCCACCGTAGGCTAAGCCCAGAGTCATCCCAATTAGGCTCATCGGTAACGCTTCGCGTTTAATGCCAATCAATTTGAGGATGGGTCTAAGCAGATATTCGATGGCGCGCTCTAGGCCAGTCACTTTGGCTACTCGAAGTACGGCGACCAATCCGACAATAACGACGACGGTCCAAAATAACATTTCTAGCTGTGCCTTGACCCAAGACGCCCAACTGTTATCACTGAGTTCAGGGGCAAAATCGAAACTGACAGGTTGTTGCATGCTGGGTATATCCTGATAAACCCAATGCATGCAGATGGCCAACCCCAGTGCACCGCCAATACGAATCAACATCATAGGAAGCAGACGACAACCACCCCGGTAGGTAATGGCAATCTCTACAATCAGGTTGTGTGCGCCCAGCATAAGGATGCCCATCAGAGTGATCTGTTCAAGGGTCCAGACTTGTGAATAGGTGAATAGAACAATTAAGCCCGCGTAGATGTTGGTCAGTAGCGTTGTAGCCCAAACAATGCCTGCAACTGCGGGAAGTCCGAGCCACTCCATCGGTGTACTAAGTGTATTGGCTAAGAAGTCAGCTGCACCAATTAGCTCTAAAAGACGTACGATAATGACTGCTGGGATGAGGATTTTGAACAGAGTCAGGGTGACACGGACACTGTCTTCTGTGATTTCACGAAGGTGTTTAAAAAGTGGATTCATCACAGTTCTCGGCATCATTCCCATTATTGGTGAGCAGATGCTATTATTGGGCAAGTAATTTTGCAATTAAGGTTGGTAGCTTGTTGATACAAGTTATACATCCGCATCGCGTAAAACGCATTGGAGATAAGAACAGATGAGCGAAAACATCCTAAACGTAACTGACGCAAGTTTCGAAGAGGACGTCCTTAAGGCTGAAGGTCCAGTACTTGTTGATTACTGGGCAGAGTGGTGTGGCCCTTGTAAGATGATCGCACCGGTCCTTGAAGAAGTTGCGACTGAGTACGCGGGTCGTTTGAAGGTGTGCAAATTGAACATCGATGAAAACGCTGAAACTGCTCCTAAGTTCGGTATTCGCGGTATCCCAACCTTGATGATCTTCAAAGGTGGTAACGTTGAAGCGACTAAAGTTGGCGCGCTCTCTAAGTCGCAGCTAACGGCGTTTGTTGATGCAAATATCTAAAAAATAGGTAAAAGGCGGGTTATCCCGCCTTTTCTTTGCCTATTTACTAGACAGCATCACCAACTGGCTATATATTAAGTTTGTTGGTTGATTTCTAACCAACCCAAATAATCTTCTTCTTAATTCAATCATCCCTGTCTCGCGGCTCTCGTCGTGCACGACACTATTCATAACGAAAACATGAACCTTACCGAACTCAAACTAAAAAGCATGCCTGAACTGCTCGATATCGCAGCAGAAATGGGCCTAGATAACCTTGCTCGTTCTCGTAAACAAGATGTCATCTTCTCGATCCTTAAGAAGCACGCCCGCAGTGGTGAAGATATTTACGGTGACGGTGTTCTTGAAATCTTACAGGATGGCTTCGGCTTCCTTCGTTCAGCGGACTCTTCATACCTAGCTGGACCTGATGATATTTATGTTTCACCCAGCCAGATTCGTCGTTTCAATCTGCGTACGGGTGACACCATTGCCGGAAAGATTCGTCCACCTAAAGACAGTGAGCGTTACTTTGCACTGCTGAAAGTGGCTGAGATCAACTACGACAAGCCTGAAAATGCCAAGAACAAAATTCTGTTTGAGAACCTTACGCCACTATTCGCTCAGAAGCGTCTGCGTATGGAGATCGGTAATGGTAGTACAGAAGATATTACCGCTCGTGTTTTAGACCTAGTGACTCCGGTCGGTAAAGGTCAGCGTGCATTGGTGGTTTCACCACCGAAAGCCGGTAAAACACTGATGCTACAGAACATTGCTAACAGCATCACTCGCAACAACCCAGAGTGTTACCTTATCGTTCTTCTAATTGATGAGCGTCCGGAAGAGGTAACCGACATGCAGCGCACTGTGCGTGGCGAAGTGGTTGCATCTACGTTTGATGAGCCACCATCACGTCACGTTCAAGTCGCTGAGATGGTGCTAGAGAAAGCGAAACGTCTAACTGAACATAAGAAAGACGTCGTCATTCTGCTTGATTCGATTACCCGTCTTGCTCGTGCTTACAACACAGTTGTACCTTCCTCAGGTAAAGTACTGACCGGTGGTGTCGATGCACACGCACTTGAGCGTCCTAAGCGTTTCTTTGGAGCGGCACGTAACATCGAAGAGGGTGGTAGCTTGACGATCATCGCTACCGCACTGGTTGATACGGGTTCTAAGATGGATGAAGTTATCTTTGAGGAGTTCAAAGGTACCGGTAACGCCGAAGTTCACCTTGATCGTCGCGTTGCTGAGAAGCGCGTCTTCCCAGCGATCAACATTCGTCGTTCAGGTACGCGTCGTGAAGATCTTCTAACAACAGAAGAAGAGCTCCAACGTATGTGGATTCTGCGTAAGCTGTTGGATCCAATGGAAGATGCGGCCGCGACTGAATTTGTTATCGATAAATTGAAGGACTTCAAGACCAACGAAGAGTTCTTCCTATCGATGAAGCGTAAGTAATCAATCTGAGCGTTTATTTGGCTTAGTATTGAAACAGGGCGAGCATTTACCACTCGCCCTTTTTTGTTTTTGCCGAGGATTGTATGGCGACACCTAAGTACAGAGATCTGCGTGACTTTATTAGCCAGTTGGAAGCTCGTGGTGAGCTTAAGCGAATAACGCATCCTGTCGATCCCAACCTAGAGATGACAGAGATCTGTGACCGCACGCTTAAAGCCGGTGGTCCAGCACTGCTGTTTGAAAACCCGATTGGCTATGACATGCCGGTACTAGGCAATCTGTTTGGTACCCCTGATCGAGTTGCCCTAGGCATGGGTGAGGAGTCTGTGTCAGCACTACGTGGTGTAGGTAAATTGCTGGCGCAACTTAAAGAGCCTGAACCACCCAAGGGCTTTAAAGATGCGCTAGATAAGATCCCACTCTACAAGCAAGTCCTCAACATGGGGCCTAAGGTGGTCAAAAAGGCACCCTGTCAGGAAGTTGTGCTTGAGGGTGATGCCGTCGATTTGGATTTAATTCCCATTCAAACCTGCTGGCCGGGTGATGCAGGTCCTTTGGTGACCTGGCCGTTGGTCATTACGCGCGGTCCAAACAAAAAGCGTCAAAACTTAGGTATCTATCGTCAGCAAAAAATTGCTAAGAATAAGTTGATAATGCGCTGGCTGTCGCATCGTGGTGGTGCGTTGGATTTCCTAGAGTGGAAACAACAGCATCCAGGCGAACCCTTCCCAGTTGCAGTGGCCTTAGGCGCTGATCCAGCGACGATTCTTGGGGCGGTGACTCCTGTACCGGATACGCTGTCAGAATACGCTTTTGCTGGGCTGTTACGGGGTGGTAAAACGGAAGTGACTTGCTGTATCGGCAGTGATCTACAAGTCCCTGCCAGTGCTGAAATTGTATTAGAAGGTTACATCTACCCGGACGAGATGGCGGATGAGGGTCCCTTTGGTGATCACACGGGTTACTACAACGAGGTCGATAGTTTCCCAGTCTTTACCGTGGAGCGTATAACTAAACGCGCCGATGCGATTTACCACAGTACTTATACGGGTCGTCCACCCGATGAGCCTGCTGTGTTAGGCGTTGCATTGAACGAGGTGTTTGTACCGATCCTGCAGAAGCAGTTCCCTGAAATTGTCGATTTCTACCTGCCACCTGAAGGTTGCTCATACCGCATGGCGGTTGTCAGTATGAAGAAGCAGTACCCTGGCCATGCTAAGCGTGTAATGCTGGGTGTTTGGTCTTTCTTACGTCAATTCATGTATACCAAATTTGTTGTCGTTGTGGATGAAGACGTAAACACTCGTGACTGGCAGGATGTCATTTGGGCGATTACGACGCGCATGGATCCAGCTCGTGACACGGTTATGATTGAGAATACCCCGATCGACTATTTAGATTTTGCATCCCCTGTGTCTGGATTGGGTTCTAAAATGGGCTTAGACGCAACCAATAAGTGGCAGGGCGAAACGGATCGTGAATGGGGTGAGCCCATTACCATGGATGAGTCGGTTAAACGTCGGGTGGATGATATCTGGGCCGATCTTGGAATCGACGACTAAGTCCCCACTAATCTGATACCTTTTTAAAAGTAGATTGTTAATTCGCGCAGAGCGTGGAATGTTATTTGGAGTATGAACGTGGCAAGGAAAGTTACGACGATTTTATCGGCTGATTTGTTGAATAGGGATGTTTATCGTATTCGCCTTTTACTTCCTGAATCTGAGCAAGCTGGCGCTGAATTTAAAGCGGGACAGTATCTTGATATCTGTCTGCCAGATGGAAAAAAAGCGTCATTCTCCATCGCATCTGCACCCGAGGCGGGCCGCGAGTTAGAACTCCATATCCGCCACATGCCGGAAAGTGAGTTTAACGACTCGATCGTTCAGCATCTACTTCATCAACCCAGTGTTGAAGTTGAGTTGGCGATGGGCGACTGCACCCTCAACCTTGATGAGCTCAGTGACGGCCAGTCGATTATCTTTGCGGCAGCCAGTACCGGTTTTTCACAGGTAAAAAGTATTGTTGAACATCTGATAGCCAGTGGTCGCAAAAACCCGATCCATGTCTACTGGGGAGCGCGTGTCGAGGAGGATATGTACCTTGAGACCCTGCCTCAGAGCTGGGCTGAACACCATTCCAACATTCACTTTATTCCTGTTGTTAGCGAACCTGAAAAAAGCCCGGGTTGGAGCGGCCGTACTGGCTTATTGCCAGCGGCAATTGTGGAAGATGTTGAAGATCTTTCTAAGACTCAGGTCTTTGCTTGTGGGTCTCCAGCAATGGTCTATGCGCTGTTGGATGCCCTAGAAGAGCAAGGCTTTACTCAGAGCCAGATGAAATCTGACGTGTTTGCCTACGCCCCACGTCCATAATAATTTTACTCACCTATGACCCCTGCTATTGAAGCTGCCAAAAAGGCAAAAATACCCTTTAATACGCATCAGTATGAACATGCACCCGGGGCCGCTTACGGCCTCGAAGCTGCAGGTAAGTTAGCCCTCGACCCAGGTCAAGTTTTTAAAACTTTGATGCTTGAGACTGACCGAGGCCCAAGTGCGCTGGCGGTTGCAGTCATACCAGTAGCAGCCACTTTGGATCTCAAAGCCGCAGCTAAAGCACTAAAACAGAAAAAAGTGTCGATGGCGGATCCTCAGGTTGCTCAGCGCTTAACCGGCTACCTGGTTGGAGGAATAAGTCCACTGGGGCAGAAGCGAGGTTTTGCTACCTTAATCGATCAGAGTGCTGAGTCTTTGAATACGGTGTACGTAAGTGCTGGAAGACGTGGACTTGAGATCGAGTTGACACCAACTGACCTGTTGAGAGTTACACAAGGTCAGTTTGCTGCGATTGCTAAGTTTAAGAGTTAATGGGTTTTGGTCGTCTTAATCCTTAAACTCCCAACCCTTTGAATAGCTCTAACGCCTCAGGATTAGCCAGTGACTCCCTGTTTTTAACCGGCTCCCCGATCAACACGTTACGTACGGCTAGCTCAACGATTTTTCCGCTTTTCGTTCTTGGGATATCGGCTACCGCTTTAATGATCCCGGGTACATGTCTGGGTGTGGTGTTGCTGCGAATGGTGCTTTTAATCTCGGCCACAAGCTCATCTGTTAATGAAGTACCTTCAGCGAGCACGACGTAAAGAGCGACAATAACATCATCATCTTTTGGTAACCCGACGCAGATGCTCTCGGTAATGCCTGCTACTTTCTCAACTTGACGGTAGATCTCGGCGGTACCGATTCTGACTCCACCTGGATTCAGCACGGCATCGGATCGACCATGGATGATCACTCCATTACGCTCTGTGAGTTCGGCGTAATCACCGTGTGCCCAAATGTTATCGAAGCGTTCAAAGTAGGCTGCTTTGTAACGTTCACCCTGCGGGTCATTCCAGAAACCGATAGGTCGACTAGGGAAGGGGGCCGTACACACCAACTCTCCCTTCTCTCCGACCCTTGAGTTGCCCTCATCGTCATAAATATCAACAGCCATACCTAACCCTCTTGCCTGCAATTCACCAGAGTAGACGGGTAGGGTTGGCACACCCAACGCAAAGCATGAGACGATGTCGGTTCCGCCAGAGATAGAGGCCAGGTGTAGATCTTGCTTCACTGAGTCATAGATAAATTCAAAGCTGTCGGGCGAGAGCGGAGATCCGGTTGAGAGTATCGATCTCAGCTGAGTAAAAGCGTGATGTTGATTGGGTCTATAATCCGCATTTTGAATGGCGGCTATGTACTTGGCACTGGTGCCAAAGGCGGTTATCTCCTCTTGTTCCACAATGTCCCAAAGAGCAGAGGCTGCAGGGTGGAAGGGTGAGCCGTCAAATAGAACGAGTGAGGCACCAACGGCTAAGCCTGATGCCATCCAGTTCCACATCATCCAACCGCAGGTTGTAAAGTACATTAATCGGCTATCTGGGCCTAAATCAGTATGCAATGCTAGCTCTTTGATGTGCTGTAAAAGAGTACCACCAGCGCCATGCACGATGCATTTTGGAACCCCTGTTGTCCCTGATGAGTAGAGGATGTAAAGCGGATGATCAAAGGGCAGTTCTACAAAATCTATTTCGCTGGGTTGTTCGTCCGATAGGTCTGACCAACGTTGTGCTCCTTTTATGGCCTTTAGATCAGGTGAGTCATTAAGGAATGGGTAGACTACGACTCCTTCCACACTGGGGATGCGAGCTATGATCTCGGGCAGCTTGTCGAGATTGTTAATCTGTTTTCCAGCATAGTGGTAGCCATCCACAGTAAAGATCAGTTTCGGCTCCACTTGCCCGAATCGGTCGACGACACCATTGACCCCAAAATCGGGTGAGCAGGAGGTCCAAACAGCTCCCAGTGCGGTTGTGGCCAACATGGCAATAATCGCCTCTGGCGCATTGGGTAGGTAGCCTGCAATACGATCGCCGGCGACAATATTCATCTTTTTTAGATAGCTCTGTACCCCAGCAACTTGCTGATAAAGCTCTGCATAGGTCAGCGTTCTGCGGTTGCCATTTTCCCCCCGAAAAATGATCGCAACACTGTTATCGCGACGCTTTAATAGGTGCTTGGCGAAGTTGAGCTTGGCACCTTCAAACCAATGGGCGTCACGAATTCCATCTCCCTTTTGTAGCACCTCTTTTGCCGGATGGCTGAACTCAACATTGAGATACTGACAAACCGAGTCCCAAAATTGATCAGGCTGTTCAATACTCCATTTCCACAGATCATCATAAGTCGATAGTGTTAGTGAGAGCTGATCGTTCACTCGGTTTTGGAATTCGGTTAA
Organism: Marinobacterium sp. xm-d-530; assembly: GCA_949499045.1. GTDB lineage: Bacteria > Pseudomonadota > Gammaproteobacteria > Pseudomonadales > Balneatricaceae > Marinobacterium_E. The sequence continues at coordinate 46,577 of CATEEE010000039.1, forward strand.
GCGTGCAGCGGCAATACGTTCATTGCTTGGATGCCAAAGCAGTTTAGACATGAGTTTACCTAAAGCTAAGAAATTATATGAACCATAAGTCATGGTGTTCTTTCACTCAAGCGGAAAGGGGTGGAAGTTCACTTCGCGAAACCGGAGATTTGGGGAATAAAAAAGGCACCCTAAGGTGCCTTTGCTAGTTGGATCTGATTTCAGTTCTGCTCAACAAAGATGTTTGAGAAGAAGTCAGCCAATTCGTCTGTTGCCGATAGTGGCAGTACGTGTGCGATGTACTGGTCTGGACGCACGACAATCATACAGCCCTGCTCACGATCGATACCGCGCATGTCGAAGATGTCGCCATTGCCTTTGTGATCAACACAGAAGACTTTCTCATGATCCTGGATACCCAACTTGCCCTTCTTGGGAATAAGTAGCGAAGGCATCTTGTCATAATCCAGGTCGTAGAATGTCTGCTGGAACACAGCACGAACATCAATGACTGAATCGATATCAGCACCGGACTGGGTGTATTTAACAACCGGTGAGTGGCTGTCGTTCTCTAACCAATCCGCTAGGGTATGAATGGCAGAGCTTGAGCTGGTGTCATTTTTGCCAGCAAACGCATAGATTCTCCAACGAGCATCGGCCTGTGCTACATGACCCAGTTGCATGTGTTTCGCATCGGACACACGAAGTACAGGTGCAGAGTGGAAACGACGTCCAATCTCTTCGCCTGTTGCCAACGCTTGGTAGGTTGGCGCACCGGTTAGGATTGACTCATCGTATTTAACTGCCAAGCCGCCCGTGAACTCTAAATTCTCCTTGAAGGCACGAACGAAGCGAGGCTCATCGCCTTTATCCAGTTCAGAGGTTCCAGGAGGGGCCGACATAATGCGCGCCCACTCATGGTCGGTTTCAACAAGACGTTTGGCTTCCGTCCAACGCTCTTTAGAGTAGGTGTGTAGCAGTGAGGCGTCCGATTGACCAGTCAGTACGTGTACTAACTTCCAGCCTAGGTTGAAGGTATCTTGCATCGACACGTTCATGCCCTGGCCCGCTTTAGGGCTGTGCGTGTGACACGCATCGCCAGCGGTAAATACGCGTGGGTTGCGAGTTGCACGTTCTTCATCAACGACATCATCAAAGCGGTCAGTCATGCGGTGACCGATCTCGTACACAGACCACCAAACCACCTCTTTTACATCGATGCTGTATGGGTGCATGATGCGGTTGGCTGCTGCGATTGTGTCTTCCGCTGTGAACTTGCGGTTTGCAACACGCTCATCCTCTTTCAGTTTGTCGAGCTCAACGTACATGCGGAACATGTAACCACCCTCACGAGGTAGGATCAGTACGTTGCCCTCTGTGGCAGAGGTGATCAGACACTTCTGGCGAACATCAGGGAAATCCGTGTTGGCAAGGATGTCCATAACGCCCCAAGCCTGGTGTGCTGCATCGCCATGCAGTTCGCCACCGATTGCAGTCCGAACATTAGAGCGTGCACCGTCACAACCAACCACGTAGTTGGCGCGAACAATCTTCTTATTACCTTTATTAATACCGGTATTGACCAGTGTCACTGTCACTGGGTATTCATCAAGTGATGGGTTTACCTCTAACGTTTCTACCGACCAGCTGTAGTCCGGTTGCATTCGTGTGGGTGAGTTATCCATCACTTCAAGGAACCACTGATGGATGCGTGACTGATTGACGATGATATGTGGCATCTCAGATGAGTCATCAGCAACGTCCTGAACGCGACCGATGCGTTGGATATTCTTTGGGTTCTCTGGGTCTGGCATCCAGAAATTGGTTTGGTTTACCCAGTAAGCTTCACGCTTTACTGCATCCGCAAAACCAAAAGCCTGAAACATCTCCATGGTGCGCGTGTTGATACCATCCGCTTTACCTTTTTGGATGTTCATTGGGCTTGGCTCAACGATCATTGTGCTGATCTCAGGGAACTGAGATAGCTGAGCTGCAAGACAGAGGCCTGCAGGGCCTGTACCGGCAATCAGCACGTCAACTTTTTCAGGAAGAATGGCATTGGGTGCGAATTCACGGCGATTAGGTGCAGCATTTTTGCGATCTGGGTTACCGCCACGGAAACCATCTTCATAATATTGCATCACTAGACTCCTTGTTGTCTTCTGTCTCTTAGTGCAGCTTGGTAAGCTATTTAGTAAGCATACTTACTATTAATGAGCATAGTTTAACTAATGTTTTATACGGCTGTAAACTAGTAAGTGTACAAACTAGTTTGTTTCACATAGGATGGTCTAAATAACCTAGAGTTCTGGAGAGAAGGTTGTCCTACTACGAGATGCCTGGTCACCTGATACGACGCTTAAGCCAGCAGTCTAACCAGGTGTTTCAAGATGAAATGAAACGCATCGGTTTCGATGTCACGTCGGTGCAGTTTGCCGCAATGCAGGCGATAGATCTGCATGGCGAGATGGAGCAGTCTCAGATCGCTCAATCGATTCATTATGATAAAGCGACCATTGGCGGAGTGATTGATCGACTTGAAAAACGGGGTTGGGTAGAGCGGAAAGCAAACCCCAAAGATAAACGTGCCAAATTAGTTTCCCTTACTAAAGAAGGGTGCAAAGCCTTGGGGGAGTTTACGCCAGTGGTCAATGCGCTACAGGATCAAGTTGTGGCTAATCTTAGCGCTGAAGAGCGTGCACTGTTTATCAAATTGGCGCAAAAGGTTGTTTCTTAGAACGTTTTTTGAACTTGAAAATTGCCCTATTTGGAGTAGGCTCAGTGCCTTGTGGGTCGAAATGAGTTGACATAATCACCTATGCTGTATTAAAGTGCATCCCGATCGATAATTTATCGACTATTTGTGTCCGCTGTTTCGAAGTACTCGCAAGATCCTCGTCCTGTAATCATAAGTAATATTTAAAATATCTTTCATTTCCTTCGGCTCAAGAATGAGTCGTCAACTCTTTTTATGGGACAAAAAATATGTCAACTACACATACTGGAACCGTTAAATGGTTCAATGATGAAAAAGGTTTCGGTTTTATTCAGCAAGAGTCAGGCCCAGACGTTTTCGCACATTTCAAGGCAATTGAAGGTGACGGCTTTAAAAGCCTAACTGAAGGTCAGCAAGTAGAGTTTAATATCTCTCAAGGACAGAAAGGTCCTCAAGCTGACAACATTCGTCCGATCTAATCCTGATCAGACTCAGTGGGGGTTTTAAATAACCCCTGCTCTTCACTCACTTCCCCTTTCAAACTACACCGACAACATTGCTGCTAGCAAAGCAATTTATCAATCCTATCATCTGAGCTATCACTTACCTTAACGAATCTAGTTGAAGGGTTGTGCCAATCTCATTTTTTACCTTTATTGATCAGTGCAGATTGGGCCCGATTATTGCGTTCGGGGAAATTGAGATACTTTTTAAAAGATATATTTTTAGGTTGTAAATAAATGGACAATTTACTCTTTACACTTCGCAAAGATGGAAGTGTCATGTGTGCGGAAGATCACCGTGGACTACTCTGTTTCAAAATAGATTCTGAAACCCACGAGCAGTGGATGCTTCGTTGTGCAGAGATCTTTCGCCTAGGCTCTTTGGTAGCAGATGTATCTCGACTTAAACGCTAAGGTTTAAGGGTATTGGGCGACTAATATGTGCCAAAAAGAGAGAAAAAGGAGAACCTTAGCTCTCCAAGCTGTTTGACCGCAGCTAGATTTAGCCTGAGATCTTCTTCTCGCCAGCTGCAACACACTGGAAGATAAGTGTGTTGATTGTCATAGGACCTACGCCACCAGGGACGGGAGTCAGCGCCGCGACACGTCCATTAAGTGGTGCCATTTCGATATCACCAATACCGCCTGGGTGGTAGCCTGCATCAACAACAATCGCACCATCTTTGATCCAATCCGCTTTAATGAATTCGGGGCGACCAACAGCGCCAACGACGATATCAGCCTGTTTGATAATGTCGGCTAGACCTTGAGTGCGTGAGTGACAGATGGTCACAGTCGCGTCAGCGTTCAGTAACATCATACCCATGGGCTTGCCTAAAATAGGACTACGGCCGACCACAACGGCGTTCTTGCCTGATAGTGGAATGTTGTAAGCTTCCAGAAGACGCATGATGCCCTGTGGTGTTGCAGAGCCGTATGCATCTTCCTGCATCGCCATGCGACCAAAGCCAAGACAGGTAACACCGTCTACGTCTTTCTCAAGAGCGATGGCATCAAAGCAGGCACGTTCATCAATCTGCTCAGGAACTGGGTGCTGAAGAAGAATGCCGTGACAGTTTGGGTTGCTATTCAGCTCTTGGATCTTCTCTAAAAGCTCATCAGTAGTCGTCTCTGCACCCATTTCAACTGTAATTGATTCCATACCGATGCGTTTACAAGCGTTTTGCTTCATGCGCACATAGGTTGCTGACGCCGGATCAGCGCCTACCAGAATAGTGGCTAGCGCAGGCGTTTGGCCGCCGCTTTTCGCTTTAAGGTTTTCAACGCGTTTAGCGAGATCAGCTTCGGTTTTTTTAGCAACGGCGCTGCCATCAAGAATCAGTGTAGTCATGGTTTTCCTGTGGTTGGGATCTTGCAAAATGGATTGTGCGGATTCTATCACTACTGTTTAGTTTTTGCTTCTTGTGCTGAATGAATCAAACCTTTTTTAGGTTTTAACGCCATCTGACGATGGCGACACTCAGAGCCGAGCGCTGTTTAATGGGTATACGCTTGTCGTGTGGTGCGATCCGCTTCCGACGGTGTAGGCAGCTGAAGCGGTGCGTTTTTGGCACTCAGAAGTTGGGCTGCTTCATGTTGTTCACCAAGCTGAATGTAGAGCTCGGTTAATTCGATCAGTGTCTGTGTCTGATGGTTGAGTTCAAGTGATTTTCTGTAGTGCGTTATAGCGGCCCCCCACAACTGTGCGCGACGTGAAAGGCGTGCTAAAACCAGTTCAACTGCGGCATTTTCAGGCTGTTGTTTTAACCACCCCTTGGCCGTTTTGATCATGGAGTCTGGATCGTCACAGGGCAACTCACTAAAACGAACTGCTAGATCGTTATCCCAGTTTTTAGCAAGCCACTTAATGATTTGGGTACAGGCGTCTGCTGTTTCGTTTAAGGCGGTCAGCTGACCCATGTACGCTCGACGAACCTCTGTGTCTTGCTGAGCTTCGTAACTCAGACCTTCCCAACACTGGTCAAGTGCTGAGCGAGACGATTCTTCTAAATTGTTTAGTTTAGACAGAGCAGCGGTGCGTCTTAACGTTTGTATGTCGTTGCTATTTAATACCTTACGTTTTTGCAGGTTTGGCAGCATGGGTAGTAAGGCGTTCCAATCGCGTTTCGCACTGAGCAGCGCCGCTTTCTCGCGATCTACGGCTGTTGAGTTTGAGCGCTCTTTTGAAAGTTTACTCAGTAGTTCGCCTGCTCGCTCATGGTGCCCTGACTTTATGTCAAAGCGTGCCTGCTCTAGTTGAAGGCGTAACTCTGACTCGGGTGACTCTTTAGCCGCTTTGATTAGTATACGGTGCGCCTCTTTTTCATCCCCTTGCTCGGCTGCACATCTGGCAGCTTCTAGGTAGAACAGAGCGGGTGTCCGGCTCAGTTCTGCGGCTTGAATAAATAGGCGACGGGCTTTCCATAGGTCACCTTCCAGTTCCGCTTCCAGTGCTTGATTGGACTTGCTGCCGGCCTTTCTATCACCGCGCGCTTCGTTCCAGCGACGGAGTTTCTCGGCAGGTGAGCGCCAGTTCGAGAACAGATTAAATAGCCAGTGTGTGAGTGTGAACAGAAGAACCACTGCGATCAGTAACACCCAGAGACTGGTTTCAATGGAGACCTGCTGGTAAGCAATTAAGACATAACCACTGTCTTTCATCATGGCCTGCCCGACCCAGGCTCCAACTAAAAGTAGGAGTGAGAGTAGGATTAAAAAGCGTCTCATTACTGTGCCTCCCTGCGCAGGTTAGCCATCTCTTTTTGATGCTGTTGCAGAGCCTTCAATGATCCCGAGATATCTGGAATCGTCGGCGAGACATTCAAGGTTGTCAGCTCAGCTAGGGATTGGATCAGAACACTGGTCGTGTAGTTATCCCTATCAAAGTACTGCATCAGCAGAGACTGTGCACGTGACAAGCTGGTCGTAAAAACAGACTGCTGTTGGCGTAATAGGGCCAGTTGCGCCTGTTCTAAAAGCATTTGAATATTTTGGCGAAGATAGTGCCCTTGATCCGGTGATAGGATCGGCTCTACCGGCTGATCGTGTCGTTGAATAACGATGAGTGACTCAAGTTTGCTGATCGCTTTAGCGAAACCGCTCGTGATGCTCTGTTGTGTTTCGGTATCAACCTGCTCTGTAATGACGTTGTCGATCAATTCGGGCAGTTGTCTCTGTTGCTCTAGAGTGAGTGTTGGTAAGTCTTTACTACGCTCAATAAGGGCAGCAACTCGAAGGTAAGTGCCCTCTAAGTCTAAATTGGGTACTGATTCGAGTTTGGATATATCACTGGCAAGGCTTTGGCGCAGTGGGTAGAGGCTGACATCGTCTAACTCTTTAAGAATAGTGTCGGTGCTCCGCAATAAAGCCAGCGCACCTTCGGCGCGGTTTTCCATTAAGATGCGTTGGTTTGCTAAGCGCAGTAGATATTCGGCTTCCGCCAAGCGCCAGTCGCTCTCTGAACGATCTCGGCCAGCTTCAACCTGTTTGATGGCATCGCTAAGACGTTCTTGTAGGGTGGCGATCTCTGCCGTTTGTGCCACTTTCTCCGCTTGGATCTGTTGGAAACTCTCAGTGAGCTCGGCGACTGCTGCGTTGGCATCATTGACCGCTGCCGTAGCCTCAAGTTGTTGAGCGGCACTGCGCTGATTAAAGTTTTCTTCAAGTAGGGTGAGTTTTTGCTGAGCAACGTAACCGCCGGCACCAACAGCCCCAAGAGCAACCAAGCTGATAATTGTTGCTAAAATCGCTGAAGCGCTTTTTTTAGCAGGGATCGTCTCTTTTACATCAGAACTCTGTGCAGCTGGTTCGCCAACGGTCTCGTCTAACTTTGATTCAACAACTTCAGCTTCAAGAATCTCAGATTTTTCAACTTGCTCGGTTTGATTCTCTTTATCGGAGTGACTCATCGCTCTATTCCTTTATTGAAACCGCTGCTCAAGGGCCGCGATCATGGCGCTGTCATCAGCACCGTTTGCGACTGTAATATCGGTAAAACCTAACTCATTTCCTAGATCGGCAACGCGCTGACTCGGAACAAAAATGGGTGTATCGGCAAACATACCCCACTCATCGGCAAGCTTCGCTAAATGCTCTAACGCTTCGCCACTACTGATGAGTATAGCGCCTGGTGTCTTTTTAAAACATTCTGTAAGTTCAGCATCACTGTATTCAGGCATTTGGCGCTGATAGAGATTGATTGTTTCGACCTTTGCACCACGCTCAGCTAACGTCTCTTCTAGCAGTGTTCTTCCGCCTACGCCTTTGAATATTAAGATTCGCTCACCGGAAGGTTGGGCGAATGCTGGCAGCGTTAACAGAGCTTCTGAGTCGAGTCCCTCATTGGTGGTGGCACGAATGTCATAACGGGTCAGTTCCTCCGCCGTTCCTTTGCCAATGGCGTGCCATTCAACTCCAATAGGGAGTTGTGGCCAGAGTTGATCAAGTAGATCGATGGCAATTCTAGCTGCATTTCGACTCACGACAATGATGTGTTGATAGAGGTCGAGATCGAGTAGTTTACTTTGCAGTCCTGGGGTCGATGGGTTCTCTAAATCTTCAGGAATGATCTCCAAAAGAGGTAATGGGATTGCTTTAAAGCCTCTCTCATTAAGAGCAGACATTAGCGCGCCCTGCATGGCTGCCGGGCGCGTTGTTAAAACGCTGGGTTTAGCCGCGCTCGGCATATACCTGCTCTAGAATTTCGCCAGCACCCGCTGCAAGAAGCTTTTCGGCTAACTCAACCCCCAAGGCTTCAGCGTTCTCTTTATGACCACGAATTTCATCGCGTAATACCAGAGTGCCATCAGGGCGCCCTACGAGACCGCGCAACCAAATTTGATCATCTTCCAGTTCGGCATAGCAACCGATCGGAACTTGGCAGCCCCCCTCGAGACGTTTGTTCATAGCGCGTTCGGCAATGACTCGAGCGGCGGTTTCGTCATGGTTTAACGGTGCTAATAGCGCTTGAGTCTCAAGATCATCCATTCGGCATTCAATGCCGACCGCGCCTTGGCCGCCCGCAGGTAAACTCTCGGTTGAGTCGATTTGATGCTTTATGCGATCTTTCAGCTCGAGGCGAATCAATCCGGCTGATGCTAGGATGATGGCATCGTATTCACCGGCATCCAGTTTTCCGAGTCGGGTTTGAACATTGCCACGCAGCGTTTTGATTTCCAAATCGGGGCGGCGCTCACGCAGCTGTACTTCTCGGCGTAGTGAAGAGGTTCCTACAACGGCACCCTGAGGGAGTTCGTCAAAATGGTTATAGGTGTTGCTGACAAATGCATCTGTCGGTGTTTCGCGTTCACAGATGACTGACAACCCTAGACCTTCTGGAAACTCCATCGGTACATCTTTCATCGAGTGCACTGCGATATCCGCACGGCCTTCGAGCATGGATACTTCTAACTCCTTAACAAAAAGACCTTTACCGCCAATTTTGGCGAGCGGTGTATCCAAGATCTTATCGCCGCGGGTCACCATAGTGACGAGCTCAACGTTTAGGTCGGAATGTAACTCTTCGAGACGGGCTTTGACGAATTCTGCTTGCCATAAAGCGAGTAAGCTTTGGCGAGTCGCAATGCGGAGTGTGCGTGACATGAAACTTCCAAATAGAGATCATTTTTTCGAATTGTCTAAGTGTATCAGATGTCTCTGCTAAATTGAGCGTCTGGACGGGTTATTAGATCGGCTGAGAGTGCTATAATTGCGCCACTATTTTATACGGTGTCATCCACCGAGACAGTTTCAAGAGAGGTAAATGAGATGAGTGATCAAACGAACCAGCAGTGGGGTGGTCGTTTTAGTGAGGCAACCGATGCGTTTGTGGCTCGATTCACCGCTTCAGTGGATTTTGATCAGCGTCTCTACCGTCAAGACATTCAGGGCTCTATTGCGCATGCGCGCATGTTAACCAAAGTGGGCGTTCTGACTGAAGATGAACGCGATGCAATCATTAAGGGTCTGGGTGAAATCCGCATTGAGATTGAACGGGGTGACTTCGAATGGTCTGTTGCGCTGGAAGATGTGCACATGAACATTGAAGCGGCACTGACCAAGAAAATTGGCATTACCGGTAAAAAGCTGCACACGGGACGCTCGCGTAACGACCAAGTAGCAACGGATATCCGTCTCTACATGCGTGATGAGATTGATCAGATTTTGTCTGAAATTACACGTCTGCAAACGGGTCTATTGGATCTGGCTGAGCGCAATGCTGACACCATCATGCCAGGCTTTACTCACCTGCAAACGGCACAGCCTGTCACCTTTGGCCACCACCTCTTGGCATGGTACGAGATGCTTTGTCGTGACTACGAGCGCTTTGCAGACTGCCGTAAGCGTGTCAATGTGATGCCACTTGGTGCTGCTGCTCTGGCGGGTACGACTTACCCAATCGATCGTCACTACACGGCCGAGCTTCTGGATTTTACAATGCCAGCTCGTAACTCATTGGATGCTGTGTCAGATCGTGATTTCGCTATTGAATTCTGTGCCGCTTCCAGTGTGCTACTGATGCACATGACTCGTATGTCAGAAGAGCTAGTGCTTTGGACGTCTGCACAGTTTAACTTTATCAATCTTCCAGACCGCTTCTGTACCGGCTCTTCGATCATGCCGCAGAAGAAGAACCCAGACGTGCCAGAGCTGGTGCGAGGTAAATCGGGTCGTGTCTACGGGCATCTTATGTCGTTGCTAACCTTGATGAAGTCACAACCCTTGGCGTACAACAAAGATAACCAAGAAGATAAAGAGCCTCTGTTTGATGCGGTGGATACGGTACAAGGCTGTCTGCGTGCGTTTGGTGATATGGTGCCTGCCATTGAAGCCCGTCCTGAAGAGATGCGTGAAGCGGCTCGTCGTGGTTTCTCAACTGCAACTGACTTAGCAGACTACCTTGTGCGTGCGGGCGTTGCTTTCCGTGATGCTCATGAAATCGTCGGGCTATCGGTGGCTTATGGTATTAAAACAGGCAAAGACCTTTCAGATATGACCCTTGAAGAGTTACGTCAGTTCTCCGATCAGATTCATGAAGATGTCTTTGAAGTGCTAACCCTTGAGGGGTCAGTGGCTGCTCGTGACCATATCGGGGGTACCGCTCCTAACCAAGTTCGATTGGCTGTAACAGCGGGTCGAAAAGAGTTGGCGAATCGCGCTGATTAACCTTCGCCAATGCTAAACAAAAAAACTGCCTACGGGCAGTTTTTTTGTTTTTAGCCACCCATTATGCAAAGGTGATGTCGACCATTAGGTCGGATGCGATCTCTTCCAGTGCTGCTTGCACGCTGTCTAGATCAACACTTTTTGGCACTTGAAGCTCACCTTTGGCTTTAAAGAGAAGCTCAGATGACATAGAGCCCGGTGTCAGTTCAGTCTCTAGGCTGGCGACGTTGATGCCTAAAAGCGAAAGGGTGTTTGAGATATCACGGACGATACCCTGTTTGTCGTGACCGACCAAATCAAGCGTGACCGTTTCATACTCGGTAGTGCTCGCTTCACTGTCACTGACTTCGCAGGATACGCGAATGCCTTGATCTTTAAGGTTGTTCAGTGCGCTCGTTAAACTGTCCAAATTTGCAGCAGGTACATCAACTACAACAACCCCCGCGAATTTACCCGCCAGTTGCGATAGACTGGATTCAGACCAGTTACCCTGGTGCTCTGATATGGCTGCAGAGATTAGGTTTACGAGTCCTGGTTTATCATCAGCAATAAAGCTGAGCACTAAAGATTTCATTATCGTCGTTCCACAGAAAGGATGCTCTAAAGCATGATCGTTGTTAGGTTTGTCTCAAAGACTAGCACTTTGTTTGGCAAGTGTGCATAACTGATGGATATTTTTGCGGCCCTTTGGCCGGTCTTTGCCCTTCTGCTTTTAGGTGTGTTGATCAATCGAGTCCAGTTCGTTGATCACAGCTTTTGGAACGGTGCAGAGAAGATCATCTACTACCTCTGCTTTCCAGCCTTGTTAGTGACTAGGCTTGCAGCAGCCGACTTTAATGGCAATGAATCTTTGGTCCTGATTGAAGCGGTACTACTTCTTTTAGCACTAGGCTCGCTGTTTTTACTGGGTTTGCAGAGGGTTTTGAAATTCAGAGCAGCCTCTTTTACGTCGGTGTATCAAGGGGGTCTACGTTTTAATACCTACATCACATTGGCTATTGCAGCGAGCTTGATTCCGGGTCAGGGCTTGGTCATTGCTGCCATCATCGCTTCAGTTATGATTCCCCTGCTCAATCTACTCTGTGTGTTGGTGTTTGCTATTTACAGCGATAAACGACCCTCTGTTTTAACGGTATTAAAGCAGATATTGAGTAATCCACTGATTGTTGCTTGTCTACTTGGGTTGGCGTTGAACCTCTCCAGTTTGGGAATACCGAGTCTAGTCTCTCCTGTGCTGGAACTGTTGGCTCAGGTTGCTTTGCCGTTGGGTCTTCTTGCAGTTGGTGCCGGAATCAATCTAAAGGCCATGCGTTCTTCAGGTTTGCCACTGATGATGGGAGTTGTTGCTCGGTTAATCGTAATGCCTCTTTTGGCATTGGCGGTTGGATTGATGCTTCAGTTATCACCAAACGCGCTGCTTATTTTTATGGTATTTGCCTCGGTACCAACGGCTTCAGCGGCCTACATTCTGGCAAAACAGCTGAATGGGGATGCCCCATTGGTTGCGAATATTCTCTCTACACAGACCTTGTTATCTATGTTGACCTTACCGGTGGCTCTATCTTTGCCGGGTCTGATTCTGTGAACAGATAATAATTTTTAAATTTTTTTGAAACTATTTTGAACTTTTTTCTGATGCTGCGGTCTTATTAAATAAGCCTCCTAGTTTCAGTTCAAAATATGAAAATGAAACAATCTCCAGACCTATTGCTGCTTCTCACGGTTACTTTAGTAACCGGAGTTGCAGTGACCGGGTTGATCCAGTTGATCTAAGCACACTCTTTAAGCCATATAGCGTCTCTTGTCAGTCGCAATGCCATGCATTGGAATATCCCAGGATTGTATCGGTAGTTGCTCAACCTTCTGCAGCTCATGTGCCACACCAATGAGTTTTGGGCCGTGCATAAAGCCTTTTTTCTGTGTGAACTCGAAGGTTCTATCGTAGTAACCGCCCCCCATGCCCATGCGTCCGCCCCTTTGATCAAAGGCAACCAGTGGCATCAGTACCAAATCTACAGCCCAGGCAGGCGTGTGCGAGCGCTTTAGTTTGGGTTCCCAGATCTTATAGCGATTTTGATTCATTAGAGTGTTGGATTGGTAATTAGTAAACCAGAGTCGATTGTGTCTGACAGGATGCAGCACTGGCAGGTAGACAGATTTTTTAAGCTTCCAACACAATGTAATCAGCGGGTTTAAATCGATTTCTCCATCGTTAGCTAGGTAGACCGCAATGCGTTTAGCGCGATGAAAGAAGGGGGCTTTTCTGAGTTGGTGAGCTAATGAGAGTGCAGCACGCTTCTGCTGTTTGCTAGAAAGTGCACGTCGTGCACGACGTTTCTCTAGACGAATGGTTTTTCTATCTTCGGTACTGAGCATAGAGAAAAGACCCCAGGATGCCGGTGGTGTTCTTGGCCCTGAACCCGAAGGTTCAGAGTGGATACGAGTATAAATATATTAGGCTTTCCGCACGCGGACATGCTCACAATACTTATTCCCCGCATCCGGGAAAATGATTATCGGCTCGAGGGACTTGAACAACTGTCGAACATCCCAGGGTTGTTTTAATTATAACCTTCTGAAGCCGCTATAAAAGGTTTAAAGGGCAGAAAACTATGAAAATTTTGCAAGCGTCGCGTCGATTTTATCGATTATCTGCTTGGATTCATCATGTGAGCTTGCTTCGGCTTTCGATGAATTCAGATTGTCATAACTTAAGTTGAGAGCCGCCATAACGGCTATACGTTCCATGCCCAGCAGTTTGCCACTGCTAGAAATTTCACGCATTTTACCGTCCAAGTTCTCTGCTGCTGCAATAAGCCCTGCTTCAGCGCCGGCTGGGCAGCTAAGTGTGTACTCTTTATCTAGAAGAGAGACCGTCAATGTGTTGCTCATGAACTTTTCTCCAAAACTCGAAGGCGATTCAACATTGATTCAACACGGCTACGAGTGCCTTCGTGTATTTTGAGTAGCTGAGCACGCTCCTCCTTCAACTTAAGGTTCTGTGTCTGTAGATGACGATTCTGCTCATCCAGTTTTTGTACCAATTCGATCAACTGATCAACTTTGGTGGCGAGCATTGCTTGGTTTGCTTCTGACATTGACTGCCTCAAAAGTTTTGATTTCAGAACATATTAGCAGGCAGTTGCATTGGGTCAATGATCTGCATAGCTCCAAAGAGCGCAAAATGCTAGGATCAACACCGATAAATGCTCTTGAAAGAGGTCGTCTTAAACACCGTCTTAGGAGCATCTGAACCTTTATTTCTATCGTAATAAGTGAGAGTCAATGAGCGCGCCAGATTTTGATCAACTAGCCAATTTAATGATTGAAGAGGGAGCCATTGCTTTTTCCCCCTCCGAACTGCATGGTGCGATCGTTGGGCAGCTCACAGCCGCTAGACGTTTTGATAAGACAACTCTTGAGGCGTTTTGTGTCACTCAGTTGGATATCACTCGTATCGCTCTTGAGAGCAGTAGCGAGAAGTTGATGGCACTCTACACTCAGATTTTAGAACAGCTGGAATCATCCGCGTTTGAATTGGCTATTTTGCTACCGGATGATGAGCAGTCCCTGGCTGAGCGTGCAGAGCATTTAGGGCTTTGGGTGACTGGTTTCTTGGCAGGATTTGGCATGGCGATCGGTGATCAAGGGCAGCACCTATCCAATGATGCGCAAGATGGTCTGAAAGACTTGGTGCAGATTGCTCAAATTGAAGCAGATGGTCAGGCAGAAGAGGATGAAAACCTTCTGATGGAGGTTGAGGAGTACGTTCGCATGGCGGCCATGTTGTTGTTTAGTGAATGTAATAAAGTGGAGTCTACTGAGGCTGATAAGCCGGTAATGCACTGATGAAAATTGATCTCTCTATCTATAAAGAGCGCCGAGCAAAGCTGCTCTCTGAGCTACCTGATAATTCGGTCATGATTGTCGCTGCGGCCTCTCTGGTAAGTCGCAACGCCGACGCTGAGTATCCGTTTAGACAGTCGAGCGATTTCTACTACCTTACTGGATTTAATGAGCCGGATGGCTTGTTGCTTCTAAAGCCGGGTTCAGATCAGTCGGTCGTGTTGTTCTGCCAGCCACGTGATCCTGAAATGGAGATCTGGACAGGTTACAGAGCAGGTCCAGAGGGCTGCATAGAGACCTATGGTGCCGATGCCGCCTACAATCTTTCAGAGATTGATCAACAAATTCCCTCGTTGATCGATGGTGTTGATCAGCTTTTCTATCCCTTGGCTCGTGATGCTGCTCTGGATTCTCGGGTTAAAGGGTGGATTCAGGATTTAGCAAAACGCGTTCGTGCTGGCGCTGAAGTACCCAAGGCCTTGAGTGATTCAGACCCTATTTTGCATGAGATGCGCCTGTTCAAATCCGATGCTGAGATTGCCATCATGCAGCGAGCTGCCGATATCTCTGCCCAGGCTCATGTCAAAGCAATGCAGCAGTGCGCCGTCGGAATGAATGAGTTTCAACTGGAAGCGATTATTCAGAGTCACTGCATGGCTGAGGGCGCTCGCTTTCAAGCCTATACACCTATTGTGGCGGCAGGAAGAAATGCCTGTATTCTCCACTACATCGATAACGATCAGTCTATTCATGACGGTGATCTCATTCTGATCGATGCGGGTTGTGAGCTAGATAACTATGCCAGTGACATAACTCGCACTTTCCCAGCCAATGGCCAATTCAGTCATGAGCAGCAAGCGATCTATCAACTGGTGTTGAATGCGAATAAGGCCTGTATTGCAGCGGTGAAACCCGGTTGTAACTGGGACGCTTTGCATCAGTTGTCAGTTACTATATTGACCGAAGGATTGGTCGAACTTGGGCTCCTATCCGGTGAGGTGGATCAGTTGATTGAGTCAGGCGCGTTCCGTCGATTCTATATGCACCGCGTAGGGCACTGGTTGGGTATGGATGTTCATGATGTAGGATCCTATCGTGTTGAAGGTGAGTGGCGCGAGCTTGCACCTGGAATTGTTACGACCATTGAGCCGGGCTTGTATATAGCGCCTGATGACCACTCCGTGGAAGAGCGTTGGCGTGGTATAGGCGTTCGTATTGAAGATGATGTCCTGGTGACTGAGGATGGTGCGCGGGTATTAACCTCTGCGGTGCCTAAAGAGATCGATGAGATAGAGGCATTGATGCGCCGTGCATGAATCGCAGTTTGATCTAATCATTTGTGGTGGAGGCATGGTTGGCGCCAGTTTGGTTGCCGCACTGGTTCCCTCAGCGCAATCTTTAGGTCTGAAAATTGCTCTTATTGAGCAGAGCCCAATGCAGGCTAAGCCTAACCCTGAATTTCAGCCCAGTTTTGATGCGCGCTCTACCGCACTGGCTTATGGCTCCCGAACCGCCTTTGAATCGATGGGTCTGTGGGAGCTGCTCTATGAACATCTCACTCCAATCGATCGGATTCATGTGTCAAACAGAGGTCACTGGGGTCAAACGACCATGAGCGCCGAACAAGAGCGTGTCGACGCGCTTGGCTATGTTGTAGAGAACCACTGGTTGGGTCAGGTGCTCATGAGTTCAGTACTCTCTGCTCGAGATCAGGTTGAACTCTATTCGCCAGCCACCGTTGAATCGGTTGAGTGGGTGGATGGTCAGCGTCATGTCGTGATTGATCAAGACGGTGAGTCGACCACTTTAACAGCCCCACTGGTGGTAATGGCCGATGGCGGACGTTCTGAGCTTAGGCAGCGAATGGGGATTGAGTATCGCCAGACGCCCTATCATCAGCATGCCCTGATCGCCAACGTAGAGATTGATCGCCCGCATCAGGGTGTGGCCTACGAGCGCTTTACAGAGAGTGGGCCCATTGCACTTCTTCCGATTGAGGATCATGAAGGGCGCCATCGCATGGGGTTGGTTTGGACGCTGTCTGACGATCAGGTTGAAATGCGTATGGAGCAGGACGATCAGCCATTTTTGACTGCTTTGCAAAATGCATTTGGCTACCGAGCAGGTCGCCTGGTCGGAGTAGGTGAGCGTTTTAGTTATCCTTTGCATCTCACTTTGGCCGATGAGCAGGCCCGTCGTGGTTTGGTGGTGCTTGGCAACGCAGCGCATGCTCTGCACCCTATTGCGGGACAGGGTTTTAATTTGGCACTGCGCGGTGTCTGTGAGTTAGCCGAGCAGGTGATGTTGGCTAAGCAAGCAGGCCAAGATATTGGTTCATTATCCATGCTGGAAGAGTTCATTGAAGGACGCAGAAAAGATCAAAGTCGTACCATTGGCTTTGGGGACTCTGCATTGAAAATCTTTAGTTCTAGTAACCCTGCTATGCGTTTGGGTCGCAGCTTGGCTCTGCAAACTTTAGATCTGATTCCATCGGCACGAACCCTATTGGCAAGAGCGGCGATGGGTTTAGATACCCCGGCAGCGAGGTTGAAGTCTAATGACTGACGTGAATGCGGTTCGTTCAGTGGACGTTGCTGTTACTGGTGCAGGTATGACCGGCCTAGCTGCGGCGATTCAACTTGCAGATCTTGGTTTGAACGTTGAGGTGCTGGATCAGTTTGGTATGGATCTATCATCCATAGATGATCAGGCCGACCAGCTTATGCGGGGGGCTTTTGATTCTCGTGTAAGTGCTCTCACACTGGCCTCTGTAGAGTTGCTTAAATCGCTGGGGGCTTGGTCTCATATACTCGGATGGCGCGCAGAACCTTATGAAAAAATGCATGTTTGGGATGGCGAGAGTCGTGGTGAGGTCGATTTTGACTGTTTCGATATACATGAGAAACAGTTGGGCTTTATTGTAGAGAATCGCCTGATTGTGTTGGCGCTATTAAAGGCAGCACTGAACCGAAAGACTCTTAAACTGAATTTTGCTTCACGTATAAAAGCACTGGGTCGATTCGAAGAGTCCAGACGACTCATTGAGCTCGAAGATGGTGATCTTTTGTCAGCTCAGCTTGTGGTGGGTGCTGACGGTGCGCACTCCAATACACGTAAACAGTTGGGGTTGGCGACTCATGAGTGGGACTATGGTCAGCACGCTGTTGTTGCAACGCTTGAGATGACTCAACCACATCAACACACCTGTTGGCAGCGTTTCACAGAAGATGGGCCGTTGGCACTACTACCTCTTAAAACCTCCAGTGCAAATAAGGTTTCTTTGGTCTGGTCGACCTCGCCAAAACATGCGGCTGAACTACTAGAGATGGATCAGGATGCATTTTGTGGAGCGGTCAGCTTTGGTTCTCGTGATGTGTTGGGTCAAGCGATTTCAGCAAGTGGTATTCAAATGGTGCCTCTAAGACAGCGCCATGCTAAGCGCTATGCCGTTGATGGAGGAGTGTTGATCGGTGATGCTGCGCACACCATCCATCCGCTTGCAGGCCAGGGTGCTAATTTAGGATTTTTAGACAGTGCGGCGCTACACGATGTGATCGAGCAGGCGCAGATGCGGCGCGAAAAGATCGGTGATGTGAAAGTATTAAAGCGTTATGAGCGTTCAAGACAGCTGAGCAATTTAAAAATGAGCGCCGCGATGGAAGGATTTAGACGCCTATTCTCACCACAGCCGGCTCCAGTCGAATGGGCACGCAGTATCGGGATGCGCCTTTTTAATCGTGTAGAACCGATCAAACAGCACATTATGTCAGAGGCGATGGGGATCTCCGGTGAGCTTCCGACTCGTATGCGAAGATCTGTATCGGGTAGGGTTGATCAAAGATTGAACTAAACCCAGTTTAAGGTAAACTTCATGCCCCTTTTTGAAGCTTCGTTATTTAACGAGGTTTGTTGATTGAATACAGGACTGTAAATGGGACACAAAACTCCACTCTATGAGTTGCATGAATCAATGGGCGGTAAGCTTGTCGATTTCGGCGGTTGGGATATGCCATTGCACTATGGTTCTCAGCTAGAAGAGCACAACATCGTGCGCCAAGGTGCAGGCATGTTCGATGTGTCGCATATGACTATTGTTGATGTGTCAGGTCAGGAAGCGCGAAAGTACCTTCAATATCTTGTTGCCAATGATGTTGCACGTCTAGAGATCAAGGGTAAGGCGCTCTATACAGCCATGCTTAATGAACAGGGCGGTATCATTGATGATCTTATTATCTACCTAATGACCGACAAGGGTTCTTCAAACGAGTGGTATCGTTTGGTTGTTAACTGTGCGACGCGCGAAAAAGACTTAGCCTGGATGGCAGATCGTGCGATCGGTTTTGATGTGACGTTGAATGAGCAGCCTGAATTGGCCATGGTCGCGGTGCAGGGTCCTAAAGCGCGCGCAAGCGTTGCAGCGCTTCTTGGTGGATCACGTGAGCAAGCTATTAATGAATTGCCCGTCTTCCAAGGATTTGAATCGGAAGGTTGGTTCATTGCTCGCACCGGTTATACCGGCGAGGATGGTCTTGAGATTATGGTGCCCGATGATGAAGTGGCTCAGTTTTGGTCTGCATTAGCTGAAGCGGGTGTTGCTCCTTGTGGTTTAGGTGCTCGTGATACGCTTCGCCTTGAGGCTGGCATGAACCTATACGGCAGCGATATGACCGATGCCGTGACCCCTTTGGAGTCGGGTATTGCTTGGTCAGTAGCGTTTGAACCTGCTGATCGACAGTTTGTTGGCCGTGAAGTTCTTGACCAACAAAAAGCGAATGGCGGCTACAACAAATTAGTTGGCTTGGTGCTGGAAACAAGAGGTGTCTTAAGAGGGCATCAGCGTGTTATTGTTGACGGTGTCGGTGAGGGTGAAATTACCAGTGGTACCTTCTCCCCAACATTAGGATTCTCAGTCGCTCTGGCTCGAGTTCCTGCAGGTACTGGCGCTGCTGCGAAAGTAGAGATGCGTGGAAAAGAGATCGATGTTCGAGTCGTCCGTCCGCCTTTCGTTCGTAACGGTAAAAAAGTTTTTGAATAATCAGATCAGGTGATAAAAGATGAGTAACGTTCCTGGCGAATTAAAGTATGTAAGCAGCCACGAGTGGATCCGTGTTGAGGGTGATGGGACTGTAACGATCGGTGTTACAGATCACGCGCAAGAAGCACTTGGTGATGTGGTATTTGTTGAATTACCAGACATGGATGCAGAGGTGTCTGCTGGTGATGATGCAGGTGTGGTTGAGTCTGTTAAAGCGGCATCTGATATCTACGCACCGGTGAGTGGTGTCGTCGTTGCTATCAACGAAGACCTTGAAGATGCGCCAGAGATGGTTAATAGCGATCCTTACGGCGATGGCTGGTTCTTCAAGCTTCAATTAACTGATGAAAGTGAATTGGATGATCTTTTAAGCGCTGACGAGTATTCAGCCGCTTGCGAAGAAGAGTAATCTGATCCCATTGAAACCCCGGTTGGCTTGAAATTTTCAGTGCCAACCGGGGTATTTTTATTTTTGGTAATCGCTACATGAATGCAAAATCTTTAGTTCTACAGCAGGGTGCAGATCGCCGTCTTCGTGGCGGGCACGTCTGGATCTACAGTAATGAGGTGGACAATAAAGCCTCACCACTGAAAAACTTTGAGGTGGGGGAGCAGGTCCAGGTTGTAGATTCCCAAGGTCGTCCGAGAGGCAGTGCGATTATCAACCCTAATACCTTGATCTGTGGTCGCCTGTTTAGTCGTGACCCAGAACAAGAGCTCGATCGCTCGTTGATTGTGCATCGTCTCAATATTGCCCTGTCGTTGCGCGAGATGAGTTTTGATCAGCCCTGTTATCGCTTGGTGTATGGCGATTCGGATGGTCTGCCTGGCTTGGTTATTGATCGTTACTACGACATCTTTGTAATCCAGATTTCGACGGCTGGGATGGAGAAGGTTCAGCATCATGTCATTGATGCTTTGAATAAGGTCTTTATGCCGTCCGCCATATTATTGCGTAATGACGGTAAGTTCCGTGAAACCGAAGGTCTTGAGGCCTACGTTGAGGTCGTTCAGGGCGAAGTCGGTGATCTGTCACCTCTGTCTGAAAATGGCGTTAATCTGGTTGCACCACTTTTAACCGGTCAAAAGACAGGTTGGTTCTATGATCACCGTGAGAACCGAGCGCGCATGCAGACGATGGTTAAGGGTAAAAAGGTCCTTGATCTGTTCAGTTATGTGGGCGGCTGGGGTGCGCAAGCACTAGCAGCTGGAGCATCGGAAGTGGCCTGTGTGGATGCGTCAGCCGGTGCACTTGAAGTGGCCGAAGAGAATGCGCGTTTACAAAATGCTCTGCCTAAATTCAGGGCCTTGCGGGGCGATGCCTTCGATATTTGTAAAACGCTGGTTGCCGATAAAGAACGCTTTGATGTAGTGATCGTCGATCCACCTGCCTTCATCATGCGCAAAAAAGATATTCGAAATGGAGAGCGTGCTTATGCACGCATCAATAACTTTGCGATGCGTCTGTTAAAACGTGGCGGTGTTCTGGTTTCTGCCTCGTGCTCAATGCACCTGCAGACAGATCGCTTGGTCGACATGCTTAGAACCAATAGTCGTGAGCTTGATCGTCAGGGTCAAATTTTCGCACAGGGTTATCAAGGAGCGGATCATCCTATTCACCCAGCGATCCCTGAAACTGAGTATCTAAAGGCCTATTTCATGCGCTTGTTGGCTAATGAGTGATCAGATTCTTTGAAAGAGAAAAACGGGGCCTAGGCTCCGTTTTTTTTGTGCAAGATCATGTGATCGATCAATTGATCAGTTTGTGTGTGGAAAAAATAGAAATTTGAACCACAATGAAAGTGTGACTCTAATCGATAGGAGAGAGTAATGTTTTCTCAGAAACTGGTTTCAGATCTTATGGATGCTTCGGTTGTGCCTTTAAAAGAGTCTGTCTCTTTGGAAGCGGCGGTTGCCCATCTCGTTGACTCCAATTACCCGGGTCTCCCTGTTGTTAACAGTGAGGGAAAAATTTCAGGGTTCTTGTCAGAGCATGATTGTCTGCGCTACCTCATCTCGAGTAGCTACTATCTTGATGATCGCACCTGTGTCAGTGACATCATGTATCGCCAACCATTGACGATCTCTCCAAAAGAGACGCTGTTGCAGTTGGCTGAG
>CATEEE010000040.1 GCA_949499045.1 Marinobacterium sp. xm-d-530
ATGATAAAGTCGGTATGAGATTCAGGCAGGAAGTCGAGTTGAGATTGTGTACCACTCAAGAAACCTTTACCTGAGAGACCTCCCGAGCCGATGGCTGTTTTTGATTGGATTATGTTCCAGCCCGAGCCAAGCGGATCGCTCTCTGGATCCAAAAATGTCAGCACCCTCTGCTTCTGATAATCCTTCATGATCATCCAGAGCCCTGGGAGCGATGCCGCTACAATTCCAGCACTTAAAAATATCCAGCGCCAATAGATTCCTGAAAAGAGCAGAATAAAGACACCTGAAGCACCTATCAGAAGAGAGGTCCCTAGGTCCGGTTGTTTCATAATAAGTGCGAATGGAATCGCAATTAAGATCACACTAACAATGATCGCTTTAAAGTTAGGCGGCAGTGTGTAGCGCGCGATGTAACCCGCCACTACGATAGGGAGAACCAGTTTCATTAACTCAGATGGTTGAAAACGAAATCCAGGCAGAGCCAACCAACGCTGAGCACCTTTAGCACCGACCCCAAACAAGATGACACCGACCAATAACCCCACACCTAACAGGTAGAGCCAAGGCCCCACCCTCATAATCACCCTAGGGGGGACTTGAGCAAGAAACACTAATGCGGCAAACCCTGCAGCCATACGAATGGCCTGACGTTCAACATAAGCCCAGTCTTGCCCTGATGCACTATAAAGTATAACCAACCCCGACACACAGAGCGCCAGCAGTAATAGAAGAAGGGGGAAATCTAGGTGTGTATAACTCCAAAACGAGCGTTGCTTGCGAAGACCTGATTGATCTGGCGAGACGGAGCGGTGAAAATCTTTAGACATTAATCATCTCCCAACTCACTGGTGTAATCGCCCAGTAACCAAGCATCTATTACTTCACGCGCGACCGGTGCTGCGGCTCTGGAGCCACCCTCGCCATTTTCAACGACAACCGCCACCGCAATCTTCGGATCATCAGCCGGAGCAAAGGCAACAAAAAGTGCGTGATCGCGCTGACGTTCCAACAGAGATTCTGAGTCATATTCAGCATCCTGTGCAATGCCAACCACTTGAGCCGTACCTGTTTTACCGGCCATGGTATAGGGGGCACCCGCACCGGCTTTCCGAGCAGTACCGTAAGGAGCATTGACCACATTCACCATTCCATCGATAACTTTTTCAAAGTACTCAGGATGATTAAGCTCAATATCGGGTAGCGTCGATTTCTGTTGTAACTGTTGGATAATCTCTGTCTGTTGCGCTGTTAGCTCATTTTCGGCGATGAAGCTCTTGATCATCTGTGGGCGCACCCATTTACCACGATTGGCTAACACCGCCGTCGCGGTTGCCAGCTGCAGTGGAGTGGCAATCATATACCCCTGTCCAATACTGAGATTGAGTGAATCACCTGGGTACCAGGGCTGTTTCTCGCGACGTTTCTTCCACTCATTAGAGGGGAGAATGGCTCGACCCGCCTCAGGCAGATCCAGACTGGTGACCTGACCAAAACCGAAACGCCCTAAGTAGTCGCTGTAGACATCAATCGATGTTTTAGAAGCGGTATCATAAAACCAGACGTCACAAGACTCAGCCAAAGCATGATTCAAATCGACGCGGCCGTGACCCGTCTTTTTCCAGTCACGCCATCTACGCCCACCCACAGAAAGTTGGTAAAATCCGGGATCCCAGACATTGTGATCAATCGGTACCGATTTAGAATCGACCGAGGCAAGCGCTGTGAAGGGCTTAAGTGTTGAACCAGGCGGGTAGGCCCCACGGATGGCTCGGTTATATAGTGGTTGGTCTTTATCATCACGAAGCGCATTGTAGTTGTCGAACGATATGCCCGTTACAAACTCGTTAGGATCGTATGAGGGGTTACTTACCAACGATAGGATTTCACCGGTTTTTGGCTCTATAGCAACCACGGCAGCTCGCTTTCCTTTCAGCAGCGCCGCGGTAAATTGCTGGAGCTTAAGATCGAGGCTTAATTGAACATCCAAACCTGGAGTTGGGTCCTCTTGCTCCAACACACGCATCACTCGGCCGCGCACATTGGTTTCAACTCGCTGCAAACCGACTTGGCCATGCAAGAGCGGCTCGTAATATTTCTCAACCCCAAGCTTGCCTATGTAGTGTGTTGCTGCATAGTTGTTAGGGTCTAGAGTTTTCAACTCACGCTCATTCACACGCCCCACATACCCTATGGCATGTACTAGGGAGTCCGGGTGAGGATAGTAACGAACCAGATCAGCTTCGATCTGCAATCCTAGTAGACGGTAGAAGTTGACAGAGAGCTTAGCGATCTCCTCTTCCGTCAAACGTGATTTAAGAGGGACTGTTGAGTGCGGACGACG
The DNA here is from genome assembly GCA_949499045.1 of Marinobacterium sp. xm-d-530. Lineage (GTDB taxonomy): Bacteria > Pseudomonadota > Gammaproteobacteria > Pseudomonadales > Balneatricaceae > Marinobacterium_E. The sequence continues at coordinate 2,342 of CATEEE010000040.1, forward strand.
ACGGTGTTTAAGGCGCTTTTTAAAACTCTCTACTTCAGCTGAAGAGAGCTCAACCAGTGAGCTGACATCGTCTAACAGCGAATCCACATCATCAACCTCCTCTTTAAGGAGCGTCAAACTAAAACTAGGCCGATTTTCAGCCAACAGTTCGCCATTGCGATCGTATATGAGACCTCGTCTGGGGGCGACTGGCTGAAGTTTTATGCGGTTATTTTCAGATAAAAGGGAAAATCGATCGTGCTCAACGACCTGTAAGAAGTAGATGCGACTGACCAGAATGGCCATCAGCACTAACACTAAAAGAAACGCGACGACTGCTCGATTAAGAAAGAACCGATTCTCTTTTTGGTAGTCGTTAAATCGTCTCTGATCCATCTAACTCACTTATGATAGGGATGGCCTTGCAGCAGGGTCCATGCTCTGTATATCTGTTCGGCAAGAATAATGCGAACCAGTGGGTGCGGTAAAGTCAGCCCGGATAACGACCACTTCTGATCGGCAGCAGCAATACATCGAGGATCAAGACCATCGGGACCACCCACCAAAAGCGTAATATTATTGCCTTCCATACGCCAATTTTCAGCTTGCTCAGCGAGCTTTTCGGTCGACCAGTTTTTGCCATCGACACAGAGAGCGATCACTCGATCCCCTTTTGGGATAGCAGCCAACATGGCGTCGCCTTCAGAGCGCATCGCCCGTTGAATGTCAGCCCCCTTACCACGATGACCAGGCTGCAACTCAACGAGTTCCAGTTGGAAATCATAAGGGAGGCGCTTGCAGTACTCTTGGTAGCCATCTGTAACCCATTGGGGCATCTTGGTGCCAACTGCAAGCAACTTAATTCGCATAAGGCTTAGGCTTCGCCGACTGACCAGAGGCGTTCAATATCATAAAAATCACGAGCATCTGGCATCATAACGTGCACAATGATGATACCAAGATCAACCAATACCCAATCACCTACGGTTTGACCCTCAATACCCATAGGCAAAAGACCCTGCTCTTTCACCTTATCGATGACTTCTTGTGCAGCCGCCGCTACTTGACGCTTCGATGTACCACTTGCAACCATCATATAGTCGGTGACGGTAGAGCGGCCACGCACATCAATTAGGTTGATATCTTTTGCTTTCATTCCCTCAAGCGCATCTTGCACTAGGGCGATCAATTGATCATCTTGCATGTAAATAAAATTACCTTTCATTGGCGTCATAGAGACGCTCATTTTTAATAAAATCCCAAACGCCGTCTGGAATTAAAAATCTAGGGTTTGAGCCCCGCTTAATAATCTTTCTAACCTGTGTTGCTGAGACATTCATTGGAGTCAACTGGTGCATCGCTAGATGACCGGAAGGGCGAAGGCCCAGAGCTTCTAACCCCTCGACCTTGTGCTGATCAATAAAGCATTGAAGTTCTGAATCAAACTCAGGCTCATAACCTGGCCTTGCAACAATCAGCAGGTGACCGTAATCGGTTAGCTGCTGCCACTGGGACCAACTCTTAATGCCAAGCAGAGAATCCATACCCATCACCAATACAATCGGTAAATCCGCACCCACCTCGGCACGCTTTTTAATCAGCGTATTAATGGTGTAGCAAGGCTCATCACTGATCAATTCACAATTATCGGCAACCAGTGCAGGCTCAGATTCAATCGCTAAACGGACCATCTCAAAACGTTGAAACGCAGAGGCACCGGTGGATACTTTGTGTACAGGCTCGCCAGTGGGTACCAAGTTGATTCGCGGCACGTTCAGCAACTCCTGAAGCTCTAGCGCAGTTCTTAGATGCCCATAATGTATGGGATCAAAGGTACCACCAAATAGAACCAAAGGAGGCTTTCGCATTACTTACGAACCTGCCCTTCTCCGTAAACAATGTATTTCTGCGACGTTAGCCCCTCAAGACCAACCGGTCCACGAGCGTGTATTTTATCTGTTGATATACCAATTTCAGCGCCTAGACCATACTCGAAGCCATCGGCAAATCGCGTAGAGGCATTAATCATGACAGAGCTGGAGTCAACTTCACGCAAAAATTGACGCGATAGCGTGTAGTTTTCAGTAATGATCGCGTCTGTATGATGAGAGCCGTAGTGATTAATGTGTTCGATAGCACTATCAATTCCGTCAACAATTTTAATCGAAAGAATTGGCGCCAAATACTCTGTCGCCCAATCCTCTTCAGTCGCAGAGCTGGCTTGAATGATCGAAAGTGTCTTATCACAGCCACGAAGTTCTACACCCGCCTCTGCGTATGCTTCAGCAAGTTCTTTGAGAACCTCATCTGCAACCGATTCATGAACAAGCAGCGTCTCCATGGTATTGCAGGTACCGTAGCGATGAGTCTTGGCATTGATGGCAATATTGACAGCCTTGGTCAAGTCGGCCTCTGCATCAATGTAGACATGACAGATACCATCGAGATGCTTAATAACTGGCACGCGTGCATCATTAGAGATACGTTCGATCAACCCCTTCCCACCACGTGGCACGATAACATCCACATAATCTGGCATCGTAATCAACTGACCAACAGCTTCTCGATCGGTTGTTTCAACGACTTGAACGGCCGTTTCCGGTAGCCCTGCCTGCTTAAGTCCCGCCATAATAGACTTTGCAATCGCCTGATTCGAGTAAATAGCTTCAGAGCCACCACGAAGAATCGTAGCATTACCCGACTTCAAACAGAGACTAGCGGCTTCCATTGTGACGTTTGGACGTGATTCATAGATAATACCGATCACACCAAGTGGGACACGCATCTTACCCAACTGAATACCCGACGGCAGAAAACGCATGTCTGTCACATCACCGACAGGATCTGGTAAAGCAGCGACCTGACGGAGACCCTCAATCATGCCGTCGATGCGTTCTGGAGTCAGAGCAAGACGATCCAACATCGCATCATCTAGTCCACGAGCCTTTCCGGCCTCTAGGTCATTCTGATTTGCTTGAGTAATCGCATCGCGGTCAGCATCAATGAGCTCAGCCATTGCAAGCAATGCTCTGTTTTTCTGTTCTGTATTTGCACGTGCTACAACACGTGAGGCTTCGCGTGCATTCGCACCAAGCGTCTGCATGTAATCCGCTACATTCATCAGGTCTTTACCGATCAAATATTTAAGACTCATAGTATAGCCTGTGAGCGCTAAAGAACCCACCTAATCAGATGATTACTTAAGGAATTTTCTAATAACTGTGCAAACTAAAATTCACTATGAAAAGTAGAACTTTGGTGAGATATTTGCTTAACAACCTGAGTTCGTTTTGAGGCGATTCATGAACACTTATATTCCGTTTACACTTTTATTGATTAGTAACATTGTATTTGCAGCAGGGCGACCTGCTCCAGCGGTCACAACAATTACGGTTGAGGAACAGCCGTTAGAAAAAGTTTATTACGCGCAAGGGGTTTTAGAACCTATAAAATCAGTAGAGATTCGATCCGAGGCCTCAGGCAAAATTGTTAAATCCCCCTTCGAAGAGGGGCAAGATGTGAAAGCCCAAGAAATCATATTGGAATTGGATAAGCGAGAGGCTTTGACCAATCTAGCAAAACTAATCACTGAGTTAGAACTCCTAAAAATCAAGCTGAGCCGACAGGAAAAATTAGTCGCGTCCAGTGCAGCCTCCGTTGAGACCAGGGATCAACTTAAATCAGAAGTGAGCGTCCTAAACAGCAGTATTCAACTTGCCGAAATCGAACTGGAAAAACTAGATGTGATGGCACCCTTTACGGGTACCATTGACCAATATGAGTGGGTTAGCGGTCAGTGGATATCGTCCAACACCGTCGTAGCCACACTGTCCGACATGAGCACCCTTAGGGTTAATTTTTCTATTCCAGAGAGGTACTTTTCACTCATCGAATTAAACAAATCGGTGGTATTGAAAGCCATTGCTAGGCCTAACGAATCATTTATAGCAGAGATCAGCTCTATTGGGTCACGCCTCAACAACCATCGCGGCACGGTAACTGTAGAGGCTCGCATTAATAACACCAGTGGACACTTACTTCCCGGTATGAGCGTCAGCATCGAAATGCCTCTTAGCCGTCAACAAAACGCCATACTCATCCCCTCTCGATCATTAACCTACCAAGGTGACGAAGCAATGGTCATGCTGATCGATGAAAAGGGAGTAGCTAGACCCAGGGTTGTGACCATTGGAACTGAGAGAGAGGCATTCGTAGAGATCGTCGACGGACTATCACCTGGAGATAAAATTATTGATCGCGGCCGCTTAAAAGCAAAACCTAATCGGCCGATTAAAGAGTTAAGCAAGGTGAGTAAATCATCATGATTCTCAGTGAAGTCTCTGTTCGCCGCCCAATTTTCGCCACCGTCATAAGTCTATTGCTCGTTGTATTCGGCGTTCTTGCATGGCAGAACTTATCACTCCGAGAGTACCCAGATGTATCAAGGCCACAAATCAACATTTCAACCAGCTATATTGGAGCAGCTCCTGAAGTTGTTGAGTTAAAAATCACTTCCCCTATAGAAGACAGATTAAGTGGCATTGAGGGAGTTCGTTTTATTGAGTCCACCAGTGCACGAAATACTTCGAGAATCTCTATTACATTCGAGACCTCTCGTTCTTTAGATGATGCGGCAAATGACGTTCGGGAGGCTGTCTCTAGAGCTGCGCGTTCTTTACCAAACGATGCCTCGCCACCGGTGGTATCAAAAAGCGGAGCCCGTGGGGACATTATTCTTTATATCATTGTTAGCTCAAACAACATGAACGGCGTTGAGTTAACAGATTACGCACAAAGAACCCTTAAGGAACGATTGGAAAGGGTAAACGGCGTCAGTACCGTCAACTTACTTGGAGCACGAGAATATGTTCTCAGAGTTGAGTTAGATCCGGACCGTTTAAACGCCCTTAACCTCTCACCACAGGAGGTGGTTAACTCTTTAAAAAGAGAGAATTTGGAACTAAGGGGTGGCGAACTTAGCGGGAAACAGAGAACCCTGCAAATCCAAATTCCAAGAACATACAACGAAATTGCTGACTTCAAAGACTTAGTTGTAAAACAAGCACCTGGAGCGCTGATCAGGTTATCCGATGTGGCTACCGTCACTACCGGACCCAAAAACACCGATGAGATGTTCAGAGCTGATTCACAAGAAGTGGTTGCTCTGGGAATTGAACCCATCTCAACAGCCAATCCACTAACTGTCGTGGATCGGGTCAAAAAGGAACTCGAACTATTCCGACCCTTTTTACCTGAAGGCACTGAGTTACGAACTTCCTACGACGTCTCTGTCTTCATTACCAGCGCCATCTCGGAAGTCTATACAACCCTCGCTATTGCTGCACTGCTCGTAATCATCGTTATATGGGTTTTTCTGGGAGACGTTCGTGCAACTCTGATACCAGCGATTACAGTTCCTATTTCACTGATTGCAGCCTGCACAGCGATCTATCTATTTGATTTCTCTTTAAATCTACTGACGTTACTGGCGATGGTTCTTGCTGTTGGCCTTGTAGTAGATGACACCATTGTCGTTGTGGAGAATATTCACCGACATTTGGACAGAGGTAAACCAGCGCTTCTGGCTGCCTGGGACGGCATTAGAGAGGTAGGCTTTGCCGTCGTCGCTACGACACTCGTGCTTGTCGCTACATTTGTCCCAATCGTTTTCTTACCCGGTACTGTTGGTCAATTTTTTAGAGAGTATGCTTTAACATTAACAGCAGCTGTTATCTTCTCAAGCGTCGTTGCACTGACACTAGCGCCAGTCCTTAGCGCAAAACTACTTCATAGACACAATAAATCTAATCCCAAAGCTGGCCTGTCTCGTTTAATGAGGCCGATCGAACGGCTTTATCAAACTCTTATTAAAAAGTCTTTACGATTTCGATGGCTAGCACTATTGATCATTGGCCTCTCGTTTATCGGTATCTACGTTGCAAGCGAACAGATACCGAGAACTCTAATGCCCACCGAAGATCGTGGTTCTATTTTTGTAATAGTCCAGGGACAAGAAGGGGCTAGTGCATTGAGTATGCAAGAGGCGATGTTAGCGGTAGAACGCAAACTTGATCCCTGGTTAAAAGAGAGCGGTGTAGAGAGTACACTTCTTAGAACGCCTGGCTGGGGCACACGAGGTGATAACTCTGGCTTTATGATCATTGGTCTTAAACCCTGGGATCAGCGCAATAAACATGCCAGTGAACTCGTCGGGGAGATGCGAAAACTCTTTAACGGCATTCCTGATGTCAACGTTCGTCCGATTCTTCGTTCTGCTATACGTGCCGGTTCAAGAACCCCTGTTCAATTTGTTATTGGTGGTGGTGAATTTGAAGAGATGGAGCGCTGGTCTGAACTGCTGATCAATCGAGCAGAGGAGAACCCTGGATTGGTCGATTTAGATATCGATTTTAGAAGGAACCAGCCACAAATTAGAGCTGACTTTGATCGTGAGCGGGCAGCATCTTTGGGTATCTCAGCAGAATCTCTTGGTGCAACAATGGAACTAATGTTAGGCGGCACTGTAGCTACACAGTTTATGGAGCGCGGTAGACAGTATGATGTTTGGGTGCAAGGTGCTAGACACTTACTGAGTGATACTGAACAGTTAACTAGACTCTCAGTAAGATCATCAACAACGGGAGAGCTAATTCCTTTAGATAACTTGGTCACATTTAAAACCGTGGGAGAGGCTCCTCGACTGCCCCACTACAACCGAACCAGAGCGATCACGTTAGAAGCAGGTTTAGCTGAGGGGTACACACTTGGTGAAGCGATTGATTATCTTGACAAAATCGCCTCTGAACTTCTTCCTCCAGAGGCCGTTATTGACTATCAAGGCGAGTCACTGGATTACAAAACAGATAGCCAATCGATCGAGTGGATCTTCCTTTTCGCATTAATTGTGGTGTTCTTGGTGTTAGCCGCCCAGTTTGAGAGCTTTATTAACCCTATGATTGTCATGTTTACTGTTCCATTGGGCATTTTAGGCGGTTTATTAGGGCTGATTTATACCAATGAAGCGTTAACCATATACAGTCAGCTGGCATTGATCATGCTTATAGGATTAGGGGCCAAAAATAGCATTCTAATTGTAGAATTTGCTAATCAACTAAGGGATAAAGGTGTCTCATTTGAAGAGGCGATAGTTGAAGCGTCCACTCGCCGTCTTCGTCCTATTCTAATGACCGCACTGACGACCATACTTGGAGCGCTACCACTTATTATGGCAAGTGGCGCGGGTGCCGAGAGTCGAAGTTCTATAGGTGTAGTCGTATTTGCTGGAGTAAGCCTTGCTACCTTGTTGACGCTTATTGTCACGCCGTTGAGCTATAACCTCTTTGCCAGAAAGACAGGCTCACCTGAAAGAGTAAGTAAAGAACTTGAAGCACAAATTGAGAACCACCAATAGTCAAACCTTAATGAGTTAAATATCGATCCAAGAGTGTCTGACTGCTATTATACTCAGCCAAGCTAGTGGATTTGGATACCAAGGCATGCTCGAACAAGACGGCGAACAATACAAAGGTTACCTAAGTTGGTACCAACGCCCAGCCTTTGCTGCAGCCATCGCATTGGTTTTACTCTTCTCATCGACCTTGATTGGCTCTTATCTACTTGCAAAAAATGCAGCTGAAAAAGAGGCTCTTAAACAGGCAAAAATATGGAGCAATAGCGCTTCAATGCTGGTTGCCCCTCTTATTCTCTCTAAAGATTTGGTCAGCCTTAACTTTGTCACCAACCAGATTGCTGATGACCCCTTCGTAGCAGGCATTCAAATCACTGATAGCCAGACCATGCGACTAGCGGCTGCAGGCAAGCAAGACGGGGTTCACACAGCCAAATCCATCGCACCTAATAACGAAACCATTGCTCAATTAGAGGTGTGGATCGACCCTACCCCGGTTCAGCAACAACTCAATTACCAAACGGGACTGATCAGTAGCGGCGCTATTATCGCTTTTCTGTTATCCCTTTTTATCTATCGTCGTCAGAGCAAACTGCTTGAAGAAGAAGTCGCTTATATTGAGCAGATTGAGAAGCATTTTGATGATAAAACTGAAGACGCAATGGAAGCCTCTCAACTCACCGAAGAGAGCAATGAAGAGCTTGATGATGACAACGTTGAGACTGAGGAATTAGCTGAGACTGAAGAGTTAACAGAGCAAGAGCCACAAAGTGTCATTAACGCCAGCGAAACTGAAATCGACTCCTTAGAGGGTGACTCCCAATCTGACATTGAGTCTGAAACTGAATCGAACGAACACTCCAAAATAGATCCTGAAGATGACTTTGATGACATTGGCAATTTCGGATCCGCTTACGATGACACAGTTGGTGAAAACAGTCGTTTAGAAGAGCTAAGTAAAACCGACAGTGAAGAGATAGATGAACTCTATACGGATGAGACTGATCTTCCTCCTTGGGAATCGAGCGAAAGCAAAGCTACTCCTGATGCCTATGAAGCTGACGGCATTGAACCACCGATCGTCAAAATGCAGATTACTGAGACAGGTAAGGATGAGATCGATCTGGTCGAGCTTCTGAAACCAGAGAGACGCGCACCCAGCGTACCGCCTTTCAAACCTCTGTCAAAAGAGCCAGAACTAGAGCGAGAAGAGCCCAGCTTTGAAACGCTGATGTTTGATACAACTCCGGAACGCCAAGAACCAGCGAAAAAACTGGCGCGTAAACTGCCAATCATTAATGAAGAACAGCTCGACCTATATACCATTGAACAGGAGCTCGATCTGTTAATTCCAGCCAGTGAAGCGGCGTACGTTGTCCTAGTAGACTTTACTAGCCCTCACTCTTCCCTCATTTCCAATGAAGAGCAGTTACAGATCAAACGCACCTATCGAACACTGGCGAACTCCGTTGCCAATATCTACGAGGGCGAGGTCTTGGCTCTTGGCGGGGATATTCTGATTCAATTTGATAATGCCAACACTGATGACGAGCATGGCGTTAATGCGGCTTGTGCAGCCATGCTATTTACTCAACTCGCTCAATCATACAATAGAAGTCGGTCTGACCAACAAGAACCCGTACTAAACGTACATACAGCCATTGTAAGAGGCCAACAGGGCCGACAAGAGAGAATGGCAGATGAAGCCCGTTTCCTAACTCGATCTACCAAAACAGATCGATTGATCAGCCACACAGCCCTTTCAGAAGCACCTAACCTGAAAAATGGTGTTTTATCCACCGCTGAAATCAAACGCGAAGATGAGGATAAAGTACTTATCTTATCTTTGAGTAAAAGCTACCAAGACCTATTGGAGAAACAGGGACGCTACCTACTGGCAAAACTGGCACAACAAGCCGCACAGTAATAGGTCGAAAAACTGTGGTTAAATACAACGAAAAAGGGAGCCTATGGCTCCCTTTTGATTTTGAGATAAGATTACTCTACTGATAGATGGCTCACTCTCTGATAGCCTCTAGGCAGTTTATTGCCTCGACGACCGCGTTCACCACGATAATGCTCCAGATCGGATTTAGTCATTTTCAGATACTGCTTACCTGCATGAATCAAGAGTTCCTGATCCTCATTAAGAACGGCTACAGCTAGCATCAACTCTTCGCGAGCTTGCGCCCTTGCAGAAGGGATATTGATAATCTTATTACCTTTACCACGCCCCAAAACAGGCAGTTCAGAGACTGGGAACACCAGTAACCGCCCTTCGGAAGTAACAGCAGCGATCAGGCCATTCTCACTATCAGCGATAGAGGCCGGTGCCACTATATTGGCACCTTTTGGTAACGTCAGAACCGCTTTACCGTTTTTCGTTTTACTGGTCATGTCACCTATAGAGGTGACGAAGCCGTAGCCAGCATCTGAAGATAGAAGAACCTGATCACTCTCTTTCCCCGCAGCTAATGCTTCAATCGAAGCACCCTTTTGCAGACTAATACTGCCGGTGACTGGTTCACCCTGCCCCCTAGCTGAAGGCAAATTATGTGTCTCTAAAGTGTAGCTACGTCCCATACTGTCTAACAGTATAGTCGGCTGGTTCATACGCCCAGCAATGGAGAGCTTATACCCATCACTCGCTTTATAATTCAGCGATAAGGGATCAATATCATGGCCCTTAGCGGCACGGATCCATCCCTGTTTAGAGAGAACAACAGTGACGGGATCAGAAGTCAGCAGATCTTTATCGCTAAACGCTTGTGACTCTTCTCGCTCAACCAGTGGTGAACGGCGATCATCACCAAACTCTTCAGCTGCCTGCTCAATTTCCTCTTTGATTAGATTACGCATCAACTCATCAGAACCAAGAATCGACTCGAGCTTTTTACGCTCTTCATCTAACTCTGATTGCTCTGCGCGAATCTGAAACTCTTCAAGTTTCGCCAAATGACGAAGTTTAAGATCAAGAATGGCATTAGCCTGGACATCCGTTAAGCCAAAGCGCTCCATCATCACCGCTTTCGGTTCATCCTCATTGCGGATAATCGCGATCACTTCATCGATATTGAGGTAGGCAATGATCAGGCCATCAAGGATATGCAGTCGATCTAAAACCTTTTGTAAACGATATTCGAGACGGCGACGAACAACCTGAGTACGCCAAGTTAGCCACTCGGTTAGGATCTGACGAAGATCTTTAACCTGCGGACGGCCATCAATACCGATCATATTGAAGTTTACTCGGTAGCTCCGCTCTAAATCAGTTGTTGCAAAAAGGTGAGCCATCAACTGCTCAATATCGATACGATTCGAGCGTGGCACAATCACAAAACGGGTCGGGTTTTCATGGTCAGACTCATCCCGCAGATCACTGACCATTGGCAGCTTTTTCTGCTGCATTTGAGCAGCGATCTGTTCAAGCACCTTAGCACCAGATACCTGATATGGGAGCGCCGTGATGACGATATCACCATCCTCAATTTCATAAATGGCACGGGCTTTTACTGAACCACGACCGGTCTCATAGATCTTTTTAAGATCAGCCGTCGGAGTAATGATCTCTGCAGCAGTTGGGAAGTCAGGGCCTTTCACCTTTTGACATAGTCGCGCAACACTGGCTTCAGGATTATCGAGCAGGTAAGTACAAGCACGCGCGACTTCACGAAGGTTATGAGGAAGAATATCGGTAGCCATACCGACAGCAATACCTGTCGAGCCGTTGAGCAGTACATTAGGCAGACGAGCCGGTAGTACTTCAGGCTCGTCCATTGTGCCGTCAAAGTTAGGCGCCCACTCGACTGTTCCTTGGCCTAGCTCTTTTAGCAATACCTCAGCATACTTAGAAAGTCGCGCTTCAGTGTATCGCATTGCTGCGAATGATTTAGGGTCGTCCGCAGAACCCCAGTTACCCTGACCATCTACCAGTGGGTAGCGGTAACTGAAGGGTTGTGCCATAAGCACCATCGCCTCGTAACAAGCCGAATCACCGTGTGGGTGAAATTTACCTAAAACGTCACCAACCGTACGTGCAGACTTTTTAAACTTAGCGCTCGCTTTTAGACCCAGCTCAGACATTGCATAAACAATGCGGCGCTGAACTGGCTTCATACCATCACCTAGATGAGGAAGTGCACGATCAAGGATGACGTACATTGAGTAATCTAAGTAGGCTTTCTCTGTAAAGGTCTTTAAAGGAAGGGTTTCAACCCCTTCATCAATCAGATTTTCCACAAATAGTGTTCCCAATACGGGTTAGCATTCATATAAATATTAGGTACGAGTATGCCACCATAGACCCTCGCTTGCATCTGAAAAGCACCAACATAGGGTCAAATGCGTAAAGCAAAACTACGTACTAACAAAAAGACGATGACACCATGGATATCCTAAAAGTTGTATCTGTTTCACTTCTACTTTACGCATCCGCCATACAAGCTGCTGACTGGAAGACAAACATTAAAAGTATTAATCCAATCGTTGGAAAAATTTGGGATAACACTGAGCGACGATTCATAAGCCAACAGAAATTATTCGACGAGATGGTTAAGAGCGATTGGATACTACTAGGTGAAAATCATGAAACCGATCATCACCATGCTCTACAAACTGAGATTATGGAGCGATTAGCGGAACAGAATAGACTCGGTAATGTCGCGTTTGAAATG
>CATEEE010000041.1 GCA_949499045.1 Marinobacterium sp. xm-d-530
AGCGGGCAATGGATGGAAACCTTTCAGGTCGATTCATCCGGTTTTGATTCTGATGCAAAAGCATGGAGTGAAGAGGGCGGCTCTCTCGTCTGGTTATTTAACAGCAACCAAGTCTTAGCCCTGTTTGCTTTGAATGATGCCCTTCGTGAAGATAGTCACGCTGCGATTGAACGGTTCAAGGCGATGGGTCTCCGTTTAGTTCTTCTCTCAGGTGATCATCCAGCGGCTGCTGAAGCGATCGCAAAACAAGCAGGCATTAGTGAATTCATTGCCGGTATGCAGCCTGAGCAAAAACTACAGACAATTGCCAAACTTCAAGCCGAGGGTGAAGTCGTTGCAATGGTTGGGGATGGTATTAATGATGCCCCTGCGCTTGCACAGGCTGATGTTGGTTATGCAATGGGTGGTGGTACCGATGTGGCGTTAGCTTCTGCTGATGTAGCACTGATGCAAAACTCTTTGCATGCGGTTGCGGATGCGATTCAGTTATCTCGCTTAACAGTAAACAACATCAAACAGAATTTATTGGGTGCATTTTTCTACAACGTGGCAGCCATTCCTGTTGCTGCGGGCATTCTATTTCCTATATTTGGTCTATTGCTTAATCCGATGATCGCCGGCGCAGCGATGGCATTATCGTCAGTGACGGTTGTGGCCAACGCGCGCAGACTGAGCCGAGTGAGTTTATCGCGTTAATCGATACGCTCAACGCTTAAAATAGTGATCGGTTCTCTTGGTACATTTCGGTAGTAACTGACATTGCCGGTTTGTACTGCAGAGATCTTGTCGACGACCTCCATCCCCTCAACCACTTTGCCAAACACTGCATAACCGGGACGATTAGTTCGCCCATCAAGACCTAGGTTATCGACCGTGTTGATGTAGAACTGTGCCGTTGCGCTATCAGGTGCTTGGGTTCTTGCCATGGCAATTGAACCTCGGACATTACTCAAGCCGTTCATAGACTCATTTTTTATAGGGCTCCCCGTGTTCCTCTCACGCATGTCGGCATCCATGCCACCGCCTTGAATCATGAAGCCTGGAATGACTCGGTGAAAGACCAACCCATCATAATGATCTTTGTCGACATAGCTCAGAAAGTTTTCGGTAGAAATCGGGGCTTTTCCATCATCAAGCTCAAATTTGATGTCTCCCATGCTGGTCTGCATCACTACCTTAGGTCCTGCAAAGGCCAGTGGGGCGGTTAGAACAAGTGAAGCGATGAACAGATTGTTCTTGAAACGCATCGATTATCTCCAAGTCGTTTTATACTAATTCTTTAGTCTAAGACTACCCAATTTTTTGTCAGCTGAGAACCACTTTTATGTCGATGCCGTAATCCAGACTATGATGTTAAATATTCGACACTCTGCTTTTCTGGTTGGGCTTTTATTTGCTCCGATCCTTTTCGCCTCTGAATTGGTCGGGCAGGCAAAGCTTTATCCTCAAAAGGTCACTTATGATGTCTACCGCAATGCTGAGCAGGTCGGTCACTACACGCTTAGTTTCAGTGATCTATCTGATGAAGGTGTTACTGCTGACATCGAGATGCAGTTAAAAGCGAAAGTGTTCGGCTTTTTTAATTATGAATACACATATCAAGCCAGAGAGGTTTGGCAGGGTGATAGACTGACTCAGCTTAACGTTAAAACCATCAGTAACAATAAAGAGTCTCAGGTAACGGCAGTACTTAAATCGGGTTTCTTGGAGGCGGTGGATAAAAAAGTGAGGTTACACAGCTATACTGCTGATCTGATGACCACTCACCATTGGTATCGCCAATTACTCAATCAAAAGCAGGTCCTAAATAGCATTACCGGTAAGATAGATGAAATATCGCCTGAATCCATTGGCAGTGGTCTATTAGACACCAGTGGGCAAACCGTTCAATTGGATGGTTATCGTCTTGGCGGCGATCTTGATCGGACCGTGAGCTGGTATGATCTTGAAGGGCGCTGGCGAGCACTTGAGTTTAAAGCCAAGGATGGATCTAACATCCAGGTTGTCTGGAGCGGAGGTCGTCTGTTGAAAGAGACCTCTATAGCGCAGCAAAAGGAGTAACGTGACTAGTCGAGTTTGGATTGTTGGTGGCAGTACTGGAATTGGTGCGGCGCTTGCTAAGGCTTACCTTAAAGAGAGTTATCAAGTCTTGGTTAGTGCTCGCAGTGAGGAGCGTCTAACAACGTTGGCTGAGTCTATCGGGTGTCAATCTATGCCATTGGATGTGACAGATCGTGACGCCTGTAAAAAGGCTTGGAACGATATTTGCCAAGAGTCTATCCCAGATAAAGTCATCATCAGTTCGGGTACGCACCAAGAGATGCCCGTTTCTGAATTTAATGCTGAGAATTGTAATTCTCTAATGCAGGTGAACTATTTCGGTGTGGTCTATCTGCTGGAAGTTATATTGCCAACCTATCTCAATTCAGGTGGACAGATTGGCGTGATCTCTTCTCTAGCTGGATACAGAGGACTTCCTTATGCATCATCCTATGGGGCATCTAAAGCGGCACTTATCAACCTATGTGAATCTTTAAGAGTCGAGCTAGTGGATAGCAAGGTCGATATACGGCTGATAAACCCAGGGTTTGTAAAGACGCCTCTGACCGACAAGAATCAATTTCAAATGCCCTCTTTAATATCGCCCGAGCAAGCGGCTGTAGAGATAGTCAAAGGGTTGAAAGGTCGAAGTTTTGAAATTCGCTTTCCAAAACTCTTCGC
>CATEEE010000042.1 GCA_949499045.1 Marinobacterium sp. xm-d-530
CGGTGGTGAACCCGGCATCATCGCTGGCGTTACCCTATCGATCGCACTGTTTTTGCAGCGCACGAGTAAGCCGCACGATGCAATTGTGGGTAGAATCCCTGGCACAGAACACTTTCGTAACGTAGACCGCTTTGAAGTAGAGTACGACGAGAAGATCATCACCCTTCGCATCGACATGAGCCTCTACTTCGTCAACGCGCGCTATCTAGAGGATCGTGTCTACGATCTGATTGCCAAGCAAAAAGGGGTCCAGCACTTTGTTCTGATGTGCCCAGCCGTCAACCTGATCGATGCTTCAGCCCTTGAGTCCCTTGAAGCGATCAATCAACGGTTAAAAGACTTTGGTGTCTGCTTTCACCTGTCAGAGGTGAAAGGCCCGGTAATGGACCAGCTCAAAAAGAGCCACTTCCTAAAAGAATTAACGGGGCAGGTATTCCTCAGCCAATACCAAGCCTGGTGCACACTGCACAACGATTCCGATACTCGCATGAGCAAGTGTGCCAAAGCCGCTTTAACCCACTAAAAACAGACATTAGAACGGTTTAATGGCACACTGAAGGCCAACTTTTAGTATGTACAGTTTTATGAGCAAAACAGTTCGTTGGTTTATCGCTACTAGCCTATTTTTAGCCCTAGCGATTGGAGTTGAGTTAACAATCGGCTGGGGTTCCATACTCAAAGATTGGCAAAACCTCTCTATTACCAATCTACTCCTTCTGACGTTACTCACCTTTATCTCTTATCTTCTTAGAGCTGAGCGTGTCTTCAATTACTTTGCCTCTGACTCACACTCTAGAGTCAGCTACATAAAGATCAGCTTTCTACATAACGCGTTGAATAACTTTTTACCAATGCGATTAGGTGAAGCCGCCTTCCCACTATTGATGAAACGTGAATTTTCAGAGTCCATGTTGACCACTTCGGCGGGATTGCTGGTTATTCGTTTAATGGATTTGCATGTGCTTTTATTGCTTGCTTCACTGGCCCTGCTCTCAGTCACCCCATTACTTGGGGGCATAATCTTTATAGCGCTCATCCTATTACCACTTTTATTAAGAGCTGGAGGGGAGACACTCTTCAGTCTATTTCCAGCAAAAATCATGAACATCCTCAAAAAAATTGAACACCTATGGCCAAGGGATTACAGGCTATTAGGCAAAACTTATCTGATGACTCTATTGATATGGGTTGTGAAGCTTGCGGCTCTCGTTTTGATCCTGATGAGCTTTCTCAGTATCGATTTTTTCAATGGCGCACTGGCCGTTATATTGGCCGATATATCAGGGGTTTTGCCGATTCATGGTCTTGCAGGATCAGGCACGTACGAAGCAGCGATGCTAGCCGCTCTATACCCTTTGGGGTTTGAGACAGTAGAAGCCATTAAAGCTGCCATTAATGTGCATATTTACCTATTGGGGGCTTCACTCATATCTGTCCCCATTGCCCTTTTACTTCCAAGTTCTCAGCAAAGATCAAGCCCTTAAAAAGAGACGACAAACTTTGTTAAGAGTCAGCCATAAGGTATGATTCACAACTCAAATTCAGACACGAGATCACCATGTCAAACAGACCCACCCTCTCCGTTGTAGTTCCTATGTATAAAGAGGAAGATGTCGCACAACTGCTTGTCGAGCGGGTTCATGACGGCCTTTCGGATTACCAAGGCAACTGGGAGCTTGTTTGTGTTGACGATGGTTCCCCAGATAATACCGTTGATCGTTTGAAGGCCGCAGCAGAACAGTTTGGTGATCAAGTTAGAGTCATCGAATTGCAACGTAACTTTGGTCAGACAGCGGCCATGCAAGCGGGTATCGATGCAGCACGTGGTGAGCTGATCGTGACGATGGATGGGGACCTACAAAACGACCCTAAAGACATTCCCAGAATGGTCGATGAGCTCATTGAACGTGACCTCGACTTGCTCCAAGGCTGGCGAGTTAATCGTCAAGATGCCGCTGTCAAACGCAAGTTACCGTCAAAAATTGCCAACCGTTTAATTGCAAAGATCACCGGGGTAAAACTGCACGATTATGGTTGCAGCCTCAAAGTGTATCGCGCGTCCGTCCTGAAACAGGTTCGTCTGTTTGGTGAAATGCACCGTTTCATTCCTGTTTGGGTAGCGGGTGTCACCTCACCAAGACGTATTGGTGAAACTCCGGTTACACACCATGCGCGTGAATTTGGTGAGTCTAAATATGGTATTAGCCGTACGTTTAGAGTGATTATCGACATCATCTCGGTCTTTTTCTTTCTTCGCTACAAAGCACGCCCTGGACACTTCTTCGGGTCGATTGGTCTAGCTTCTGGTGCAATCGGTGGCGCAATGCTGAGCTGGCTCTTTGCCGTTAAATTTTTCTTAGGTGAAGATATCGGCAGTCGCCCATTATTGATGATCGCAATCTTTTTGATCTTGATGGCTTTACAGTTTCTAACCACCGGCGTCATTGCAGAGATGTTGAGTCGCATCTTTTTCCAAGACAAACGCAGTAATAGCTTTGTTGTTCGCCCATCAGCTCCCATTGCTGATGATGAGTGCTGGAAGAGAGCTGATCACGAATAATGCTAACGCTGTTTAAAAATCGCAGTTTTCAATATCTGATATTTGCCGCTGCGATTCTATTTGTTTATCGTGAATGGATAACGCAGTCGACACCTATCCACCTCTTTTTTGATGAGGCCTACTATTTTGGCTGGTCGCAGAGCTTAGACTGGGGCTACTACTCAAAACCACCGATGGTGGCTTGGTTAATTCGTATCACAACGGATCTGTTTGGTAGCAGTGAATGGGCCATCAAATTGGCCTCTCCGCTTCTCTACTCAATCACTTCGCTTATTTTGTTTGCGATTGGTCAACGTTTGCACTCAACTAGAGCAGGGCTTTATGCAGGCTTATTGTTTCTTACCATGCCGTTGGTTAGTTTCAATTCGCTATTCATTACCACCGACGCACCACTGCTCTTCTTCTGGACACTGGCTCTATTGCTATTTTTGAAGGCTCAGGAGTCCAATCAATGGGTAATATGGATTCTTGCCGGTGTCGTAGGTGGACTAGGATTGCTATCCAAATACACGTTCATTCTTTTTCCTGCTGGCTTTTTGGTCTACGCTGCCATCTCAAAAGAGGGACGTGAGCTATTAGCTAATCCTAGATTTTGGGTCGCCTGTGGCCTCGCTATTGTGTTGCTACTGCCTAATCTGTGGTGGAACTATCAACACGACTTCATTAGCTTTCAGCATACGGCTGA
>CATEEE010000043.1 GCA_949499045.1 Marinobacterium sp. xm-d-530
CCCCCGCCGCCACAACTTGCCGCGACCGCCTATGTTTTAATGGATGCCTCGACCGGTGACATCATTGCTGAGTCAGGGGCTGATGGTCAGTTTGCTCCAGCCAGTCTGACCAAAATGATGACCAGCTATATTGTTGAGCACGAAGTTTCTGAAGGTAACATCAGCTTCAATGATCTAGTGCCAATTAGCGTTAAAGCGTGGAAAACCGAAGGGTCACGAATGTTCGTTCGTGAGGGGACTCAAGTTCGCTTAGAAGATCTACTTCGTGGTGTCATTATTCAATCAGGTAATGATGCGTCGGTTGCTCTGGCAGAGTATGTAGCCGGTAGCGAAGAGGCGTTCGCTGATTTAATGAACCAACACGCTGAGCGTTTGGGTCTTAAAAATACCCAGTTTAAAAATGCGACAGGTTTACCGGCAGATGGACACTACTCTTCACCGCGTGACTTAGCGTTGATTGGTCGAGCGTTAATTCAGGATTTCCCTGAACAGTACGCGATCTATAAAGAGAAGTACTTTACCTACAACGATATCAAACAACCGAACCGTAACCGTCTATTATGGCGTGATCCAACGGTCGATGGGATCAAGACAGGCCATACAGAAGAGGCGGGTTACTGTTTGGTCTCCTCTGCTGTGCGTGATGACATGCGCCTGATCTCTGTTGTATTGGGAACGACATCAGATCAAGCCCGTGCACAAGAGAGTCAAAAGCTGTTGGCATACGGTTTCCGCTTTTTTAGAAATTACCCTCTTTACAAAGCGGGGCAAGAGCTCAACAAGCCTAAGGTTTGGAAGGGCATGACCGATTCTGTCGCTTTAGGCTTGGGCGCTGATCTGTCGTTAACCATCCCTCGCGGTAGCGAGGACACGTTAGCAGCGACACTGGACCTTCCGGAAGTCATCGAGGCACCATTGGCTGCAGGTGAGGTGGTTGGTCATCTTTTAGTGACCCTAGAGGGTGAAGAGGTCGCTCGTGAGCCGCTGCTTGCCCTTCAAGCGGTTGAAGAGGCGGGGTTCGTGAAAGCGATCTGGCACAGTATCGTTCTGTTTTTCCAAGGTCTTTTCAGTTAGTCACTGATGGGCCTCATTTTCGTTCACTTTAGAGGTACCTATGAGCGAACCTACACCACCAAAAATTGAGTTTCCTTGTCCTAACTACAAAATCATGGTGGTTGGTGACAGTGCGCCGGACTATAAAGAGTTTGTCGTTAATACAATGAAGCTTTATGACCCCGACTTGGATGAGTCAAAAGTCGAGATCAACGCCAGCAGTAAAGGACGATTCACCTCAGTTCGTGTCTTTATTACAGCAACCAGCGAAGAACAGTTGGCGCAGATTCACACTGATTTGAAGGCATCTGGCCGCGTTAAAATGGTGCTTTAGTGGCCTCTGACTTCCCCTTAAAGGTTCGTTATTTAGGTACTCAGCCTTACCTCGAAGCTTTTGATAGGATGCAGTCCTTCACCAATGAGCGTACTCCGGATACCCCAGATGAGCTCTGGGTGTTAGAGCATGAGCCTGTCTTTACACAGGGGCAGGCAGGTAAAGCGGAGCACTTGCTCGGCACCGGTGATATTCCTGTTGTCCAGGTCGATCGAGGCGGTCAGGTAACTTACCACGGTCCTGGGCAACTCGTGATCTACCTACTGCTTGATTTAAAGCGAAACAAGCTTGGTGTTAGAGATCTGGTGACGCTGATGGAAGATTCGGTTGTCTCTCTGTTAGCTGACTATAGAGTCACAGCTGCTGCAAAACCAGATGCACCGGGTGTCTATGTCGATGGAGACAAGATCTGTTCACTGGGGCTACGCGTACGCAAGAGTCGTAGCTTTCATGGTTTGGCGCTCAATGTCGATATGGATCTTGAGCCCTTCTTACGAATTAACCCCTGTGGATATGCAGGGCTACAGATGACACAGCTCTCAATGTTTGATTCTTCTGCGACTAAAGTAGAAAAGATCGGGGCTGAACTAGTACAATATCTTGCAAACGCAACTGGCTACACAGAGTGGCACACTATTCATGGATGGGATAGCGAATGAGTGAAGAGACAATCAAACCTAAAGGTGTCGCGGAGCAGGGAGTTAAGCTACGTGGAGCCGAAAAGCTGGCGCGTATACCCGTTAAGGTAATACCCACTGAAAAAGAGGATATGCCGCGTAAGCCTGATTGGTTACGTGTCCGCATGGGATCCAATGCCGAAGTAAAGCGCATTAAAGATACTTTGCGTAAGCATAAACTCGCATCGGTTTGTGAAGAGGCGAGCTGTCCTAATTTGGGTGAGTGTTTTACCCACGGTACAGCGACTTTCATGATCATGGGTGATATTTGTACACGCCGTTGTCCGTTCTGTGACGTTGCGCACGGCCGCCCTAATGCGCTGTCTCCAGAAGAGCCTGTCGAGTTAGCGACAGCGATCGCGGACATGCGCCTTCGTTACGTTGTCATTACCTCTGTAGACCGCGACGACTTGCGTGATGGCGGGGCACAGCATTTTGCTGACTGTATTCGTGAAACACGTGAACGACTCCCCTCTATTCAAATAGAGACACTGGTGCCTGACTTCCGTGGCCGTATGGATATCGCATTAGAGATTCTCAAAGATACCCCTCCAGATGTTTTTAACCACAACCTAGAGACAGTGCCCCGTCTCTATAAGCAGGTTCGTCCTGGTGCAGATTACGCCTGGTCATTAGAACTGTTAAAACGCTACAAGGCTTTGCGTCCTGAAGTCCGGACTAAATCAGGCCTGATGGTCGGTGTCGGTGAGACAAACGAAGAGATCATTGAAGTGATGAAGGATCTTCGCGCGCATGACGTCAACATGATTACGATAGGACAATATTTACAGCCAAGTCGTGATCACCTTCCGGTTGATCGATTTGTGACTCCGGACGAGTTTGCGGAGTTCGAGACGTTGGCAAAAGAGATGGGCTTTAGCCATGTTGCCAGCGGGCCTCTGGTACGATCATCTTACCATGCGGATCTGCAAGCCAAAGGTGAAAAGGTCGGATAACAAACCTTATTGTGAGCTGGCTATGAGCGCCTCTGCTTGAGCCAGCATCACCGATTTAATGTCTTTGTAAATCGGTGTCTCTAGCATCTCGTCACGTGCCCATAGATAGATATTTCTGGGTTGAGATAATTCGCGCTTAAATTCAATCCGCTTAAATACATCCGAACCTTTAAATACTTGCATGGGTACATTGGGTAAAACGGCTAAGTGCTTCCCTTTACGAAGAGTTTCTAACAGAAGATAACCCTCATTCCGAAAGACAATTTGTGTGCGTATTTTTGCTAGGCCAGACTCTTTAAGCAGCTCCATTACTTCTCGTTCAAAGGGTGATCCATGGCCAAGACTCAACCAGTTTGCTGCAGCTAAGTCCTCAATAGTGAGATGTGATTTGTCGGCTAATGGGTGGTTTTTACTACAGTAGATGGCAATCTCATCATTAAAGAGTAGTTGTCGATCACAACCTGGTATTAGTTTATCGGTTGCTGATGGCGCGATAGCAATATCCAGTTGGTTATCGATTAGGTGGTCAATAACAGCAGTCGGGCGAGAAACTTCTATAGTCAATGACGCTTTTGGATGCCGCTCTAACAGTAAGTCCATCGCATCAGGCATGATGGTTGCCGACAGCAATGGGCCAATACCAATGCGAATCTCTTTGTCCAAACCAATTCTGTAACGTGAAGCATGAAAACGTGCTGCCTCCATGCTTCGGTTGATCGTACGACCTTCACGAGCCAAAGCCACTCCGACGGGGGTTCCTTTAACCCCGTAGCGACTTCTGCTGAATAGCTGTGTTCCAGCCTGCATCTCTAAAGTAGCCATGGTGCGTGTTAGGGTTGGTTGAGTCAGTGCTAGGTGTTTAGCGGCTTCCGTCAAAGAGCCCTTTTCAAGTACCACTGATAGATAATAGAGGTGTTTAGGATCCATACGTTTTTTTTAATTTAGCTGTTTAAAAATGCATTTTACACATTTATAGGCAATCTACTAGACTGGTTAAGTTCTAAAAATAATAACCCCTTGGAGTTTAAAGATGTTCAAGAACGCACTTCGTAAAACCGTCCTAGCGACTACACTAGGTCTAGCGTCAGTTACTGCACAAGCAGCTGATATCAGTATGGAAGCCGCTACAGCACAGTCTGTCGTAGGTCTTATGCCTCAGACAATGGCTTCTTACCTAGCCGATAAAGATGTCAACGTTCAGCTAGCGATGGGTCAGACATTGACTAAGTCACTACTTAAAGTTGCTACTGGAAAGCTAGATTCAGCCGTTATTCCACCAGGCGCTTTTAAAGCTCTGACGGTAGGTAAAGGTCCTTACAAGAAGATGGGTGCCGAAAAAGGCGCTGAAATGGCTAAAAGTGTGCGCGCACTGTACGGTTTCCCGGGCAGTACTTACCATGCAATCACTTGGGCTGATAATGGCATCAACGAGTGGAAGGATGCGGCAGGTAAGCGCGTATACATCGGTCCACCAGCCGGTGCAGCTAACGCTCAGATCACCTCTCTAGCAGCAGCTGGTGGCCTAGCTAAAGATACCTACGAAGGTATCAAGGCTCCTTGGGGTGCGGCAGCTCAGGCTTTTCAAGATGGTCAGTTTGACGTTTACGTGGGTTCATTCCCAGTCGGTTCTCAGGTTGTTGCTGAGATGAGTCTTAAGCGTCCAATTCGCATTCTAGGTATTCCTGAAGGGACACAGCCAAAAGCTGGATTGGGTATGGAAGCTTCTGTCGTTCCTGCTGGTACCTACCCAGATCAAGCTAATGAAACTGATTCAGGTGCATTCCTAACACTGATGTTTATTGGTGTGAACGAGAAGATGTCTGATGATCTTGCTTACACTATGACTAAGGTTTACATGGAGTCTCGTGAGCAGATGGGTAAAGACAACCGTCTACTTGACCATCTATCAAAGTACAGCCCATTCACAGGTGTCACCGCGCCACTTCATCCAGGTGCTGTCAAGTACTACGAAGAGCAGGGTATCGAAGTTCCTGCAAATCTTAAGTAACTATCCTGTTACCTTTATAGCGGGGCACCTCAGCCCCGCTAATTTAGAGTCATTATTATGAATACTTCTCTCGCAGCTACCGTGCAAAAGTCGATCGCTTTTGTTTTGGGTATTGTGGTGGCCGTTTATGGCCTTGCTAATATCCTTCCAGCGATTGGTGATTTCCGTCTAGGACCTTTTCCCATGCATTGGTTCCGGCCCACCTTTTTTGCCCTCTGTGTGGCAATGGTGTTGGTTGATCTAGCTGATTCCAGTAAGAAAACTCCGTGGTGGGTGCTTCTTATAGGGTTGGCAGCGACTGCTGGTCTCTTCTGGGGTAGCTTCGAGTTCTATTTTGTCGCGCGTGACATTGATGACGCGATGTTCCTATTTGGCTCATATGAGATGTGGGTCGCAGTTTGCTCGGCTGCAGGTGCTCTATTTTTCTGTTGGCGTATTTGGGGCATACCGGTTGCAATCCTTGGGGTGATCGGAATTGCGTATATGTGGACAGGGCATCTTTGGCCGGGACCTTTACGTACCGTTAATAGCGGTA
The DNA here is from genome assembly GCA_949499045.1 of Marinobacterium sp. xm-d-530. Taxonomy (GTDB): domain Bacteria; phylum Pseudomonadota; class Gammaproteobacteria; order Pseudomonadales; family Balneatricaceae; genus Marinobacterium_E. The sequence goes on from CATEEE010000043.1 coordinate 5,564, forward strand.
TCGAAGAGATGTTGGCGCAGAACCTACTCTTTTCGCTTGATACAGGCATTATGGGGAGTACCTTCTCTATCGTTATTACGACGGTATTCCCGTTTATTATTTTAGGGGCAGTACTAGAAGGTGTTGGTGCGGGTGAGTCGATGATTCGTATCGCCTTCTACTGGATGCGCCGCACGGCAGGTGGCCCCGCGTACGCAGCGGTCATGTCATCAGGTCTGTTTGGTAC
>CATEEE010000044.1 GCA_949499045.1 Marinobacterium sp. xm-d-530
CGCTGCTGTTCACGCATGTACTGCTCTACCGCCTGCCAAAGCGTCCAACCATTCGGATGCCAGAACACCATACCCGGTGCCTCTTCCTGAAGGTGGAACAGATTCAGCTGTTTACCTAGCTTACGGTGATCACGCTTTTCTGCCTCTTCAAGACGGTGCAAGTAGGCTTTAAGGTCTTTTTTATCGCCCCAAGCCGTACCATAAATACGGGTTAGCTGCTCGTTCTTAACATCACCACGCCAGTAGGCGCCAGCTACTTTCATCAGTTTGAAGACTTTTAGGTGACCCGTATTAGGAACGTGAGGGCCGCGACATAGATCGATGAAATCACCCTGCTTGTAGAATGAGAGATCCTCTTCACCCGGAATCGATTCAATGATCTCAACCTTGTACTTCTCGCCCATCTCTTCAAACATCTTCACAGCCTCTGGACGACTCATCACTGATCGTTCAACAGGAAGATTGGACTTAGCCAGTTCAGCCATGCGCTTTTCGATCTTCTCTAGATCTTCTGGCGTGAATGGACGCTCATAAGCAAAATCGTAATAGAAACCGTCATCAATCGTCGGGCCAATGGTCACTTGAGCACCGGGGAAAAGATCTTGAACCGCCATCGCCATAAGGTGAGCTGTTGAGTGACGAATAATATCGACACCCTCTTCATTACGCGCGGTGATCAGCGAGACGTCAGCGTCAGCTTCGATAACAAAAGAGGTATCAACCAATTCACCATTCACTCGACCAGCAAGGGTAGCTTTGGCTAGACCTGGACCGATATCAGACGCCAGATCAAAAACAGACAATGGCTGATCGAATTCACGTTTACTTGAATCAGGAAGAGTAATAACAGGCATGTAGAAATCCTAGTGCTCAGTGGTGACCCATACGACAGGCCACGTAAGTTATGTGCGATCGACTCACTCGAAGCGCATTTCAATTGAAGGGCGAAATTATACTCTTATGAGCGGAATCTCTCTACCCTAACTAGGGCCATAGTGGCATCATAGGAGCAACAAAAATGATAAGAGCCTAAGGATGAAAGCACCCCGCCTCAAAATCAGCACCCGTTTGACACTCTTAGTTAGCCTATTGATTCTGACGCAGGCGATTGTGTTGGGTATTTTCACCCTACGTTATCTGGCGGGTTCACTTGAAGATCAGATTGGTCAACGTGCGCTACAGCTATCATCAATGATCTCGCAGACACCCTCTATCCGTGACGCCGTCAGCCGCAGTGACAGTGATGCGGTCCAAGCCATTGTGGCGGACCTCCGCTTAGCAACTGATGCCAGCTTCATCTCCATTGGCGACATTGATGGCATACGTTTAGTTCACCCAAAACCAGAAAGAATCGGTAAACCAATGGTCGGTGGGGATAATTATCGGGCTTTAGAGTTAGGCGAGAGCTACATATCTAAAGCCGTGGGTAGTCTCGGCGAATCCATCCGAGGAAAAACACCCGTTTTAAATGAGCAAGGCCAGATCGTTGGCGTTGTCTCTGTAGGTTACCTCACCACGACCATTGATCAGACTATTTTTAACTACCAAGGCACCGTCATAGTTGGAACCTTCACCCTACTCTTGGTCTCTATCGTATTAGCCATGTGGATTGCTCGCCGCTTCAGGTCTGCCATTTTTGATCTTGAACCTCATGAGATCGCCGCCCTCTTCTTGGAACGAAACGCCACACTGGAATCGGTACGCGAAGGAATCATATCGATCAACTCTAAGGGCGAAATCACTACGTTTAACCGCGCGGCCCTGAGAACTCTGGGTATTGATGATCAAGATGTTTCTGGGCGCCCCCTCAGCGAGGTGTTACCCGATTCACGGATGCCAATGCTGCTTGAGACGGGTGAAGCCGAGTACGACCGAGAAACACTCGTCAACGGCCGGCAACTGATCATTAACCGATTACCCATCGTTAAAGAAGATCAGGTCGTGGGAGTGGTTGCCAGCTTCCGCCCTAAAGATGAGCTGACTGAGGTGAGTCGAAAACTAACGCGAATACGGCAGTATGCTGAGGCACTTCGCTCACAGGCTCATGAATACGCCAATAAACTGCACACCATTGCAGGCCTAATCAGCTTGGATGCCAAACAAGAAGCGCTGGACCTTATTGGGCAAGAGACTAAAGAGCACCAAGAGCTTTTGACCTGGCTGAAAGAGTCAGTCGCCGATCCGGTCGTCGCAGGCTGTATACTTGGAAAATTCAATCGCGCGAGTGAACTGGGGCTAACATTGGAGATTGATGAGGGATCTCAGCTCTACCAACTCCCATCCCATATTGAATCGCAACAGATGGTGACACTGATCGGCAATCTGATCGATAACGCATTTGATGCGTCGCTTTCAGCGCACTCCGAAGAGGTGCGTCTGTCGATGACCGACATGGGCTCAGATATCATTATTGAAGTCGAAGACGATGGAGCTGGGATTGATCCCAAAAACATCAACAACTTGTTTACCTCAGGCGTTAGCAGCAAAGGGGAAGGTCGAGGCATTGGCCTATTTCTAGTGCAAGAGACTACAAAATCATTGGGCGGTCACATTACAGTTGAAGCGTCTCAATCTGGCGGTAGTCGTTTTACACTCTATCTACCAAGGACACTCAACGATGTCTGATACGATAAAAATACTGATCGCAGAAG
>CATEEE010000045.1 GCA_949499045.1 Marinobacterium sp. xm-d-530
CCCTCTGTGTAGATCTCATGAATGGGTTTTTCGGCTGAGATAATCAATTTCACACCGCTGTCATAAAACTCATCGACCAGGTTGATAAAGCGACGCGCTGCGTCATCATTGGAGCGACCTAACTGCGGAACATTACTCAACAGCACAGCATGGTAGAGCTTCGCTAATTCAATGTAGTCATTCTGTGAACGCGCACCTTCACACAGTGCACTGAAGTCAAACCAGATAACATCTTCACAGGCTTTACGCGCCGTTAGCATTCGATTGTTGATCTCAATCGACAGATTCTCTTCTAACTCCTCAAGATCAGGAGCCAATCCATTAAAACTCTTCTCAAGCGACTCATCAGCGCCGGCATCCAGAGGCCAGTGGTATAGCTCAGCTTGCTCCAAAGTTCTCAGGCGGTAATCGATACCACTGTCGACGTTTACTACCTCGGTGTACTGATTCAACAGTGCAATAGCCGGCATAAAGCGTGCGCGCTGAAGACCGTTCTCATAAAGACCGTCAGGCACGATATTGGATGTTGCAACAAGTGAGACACCTCGAGCAAACAACTCCTCAAGTAGGCTACCAAGGATCATCGCGTCAGTGATATCAGAGACGAAGAACTCATCGAAACAGATAATCCGGGTCTCTTTAGAGTATTTTTCTGCAATGGTGACCAGTGGGTTTTTAGTACCATCCAGCGCTTTTAGCTCAGTATGGACGCGCTGCATAAAACGGTGAAAGTGCGTACGCATTTTTCTTTCAAAAGGCAGCGTGTCGTAGAAAGTATCCATCAAGTAGGTCTTACCACGACCTACACCGCCCCAGAAATAGAGCCCCTTAATCGGCTCCACTTTCTCTTTTACCACTTTTTGCTTAATACGACCTAACAATCCTGGAGCGGGTGCGTTCTCAGCATCAATTAGCTGATCGTGAAGTCGTTGCAAGTGTTCAACGGCCATCTCTTGAGTGGCGTCGTATGAAAAGTCATCACGCTGCAAATCCTTTTTGTAGCGCTCTAGTGGGGTACTCATTGGCAATAAAGACCTATTAATCCTTCAATCTTGGCGCGAACTTTACTGCTGTTGTCTCTCTATTTCAAATTCAACCAATAACAATGGGTAGCAGAAAAGCCGTTAACAGCCCAGTCAACCCCATGGCCAATCCTGCAAAGGCACCTGCTACGGTGCCCACTTCTAGTGCCACTGCCGTACCGAACCCATGGGACGTTAATCCCAATACAAATCCTTTAACGGCCTGATCCTCAACACGCATACGTTTTAGTATCACCGGGACTAAAATACTACCCATCACTCCTGTAACGAGCACCAAAGCGGCTGCTAATGAAGGCAAACCTCCCAACTTCTCAGCAACGCCCATAGCGATAGGCGAAGTGACCGACTTAGGTGCAACCGACATTATCGTTTCAAATCGAGCATCAAACAGCCAAGCGACACCGACTGCAGAGAGCGATGCCACCAGAGCACCCACAGCACTGGAGACTAGAATCGGCAACCAGAGTCTGCGAATCTCATTAAAATATTGGAACATCGGTATCGCCAGTGCCACTGTCGCGGGTCCTAGCAGAAAGTGAATAAACTGAGCTCCAGAAAAATAGGTCTCATAAGGCGTCCCAGTCACAAGCAACATAAGGATCAAAACAGCCATACTGATCAAGACTGGATGTAAGATCGGTGATCGATTTGCACGCTGATAAACTAAATTTGCCAGGGTAAACACAGCTAAGGTCAATACAATCCATATTAGAGGCCTAGCCGCAAAGTAGACCCAAAAGTCAGTTCCAATGATCATTGCTCATCCCCTACCCGCTTCATCAACCACTGAAACAGTGCCGTCGTCACAAGAGTTGCCAAAATGGTCGATATCACTAGAGCCAATAGAATTATCCACCCTTCACTGGCCAGTAGATCGAAGTGCAGAACCAATCCAACACCGGCAGGAATAAAAAGCAGTGCCAAATTGGATAGCAGGCCATCACTGGTTATTTTAAGTGAATTAGGAATACGACCTAACCCTAACAGACCAACCAACAGCAGAACCAAACCGATCACTGGGCCTGGTAGCGGTAACGCCAGCACAACAACTAATGACTCACCCAAGAGTTGAAACGCCAACAGGATCAAAAAACCTTGAATCATAATGAACCTCCATAGATACAGAGTATCACGATAGAAAATCCCGGATAACAAAATGTATTTTGCTTTATGAAAAGCCAGACGATCTGCAATAAAAAAAACCCTGCAGTGCAGGGCTTTTTATCAGTTCGCTTTCTGAGCTTACAGAACTAAACGACGAATATCGCTTAGCAACCCGTTAAGGTCTGTCAGGAATCGACCGGCATCACCGCCATTGATCGCACGGTGGTCATACGATAGGCAGAGCGGCAACATCAAGCGAGGCTCAAACTCTTTACCATTCCAACGCGGCTTGATATCCGCTTTAGAGACACCAAGGATAGCCACTTCCGGTGCATTCACAATTGGAGTGAAACCAGTGCCACCAATACCACCGAGGCTTGAGATGGTGAAACAAGCTCCCTGCATCTCGTTTGGCTTAAGTTTGCGATCTTTCGCCTTACCCGCCAACTCAATCGTTTCATTAGAGATCTCGTAGATGCTCTTCTTGTCAGCGTCTTTGATAACAGGAACCATCAGACCGTTAGGTGTATCGACCGCGATACCAATGTTTACAAATTTCTTGTACACAATGTGCTCGCCATCCGCATCCAGAGAAGCGTTAAACTTCTGATGACGCGTTAGAGCAATCGCAGCCGCTTTGATTAGGAAAGGAAGCGGTGTCAGTTTCACACCCTGCTTAGCCGCTTCATCCTTCATCTCCTTACGGAAAGCTTCAAGCTCGGTAATGTCTGCATCATCGAATTGAGTGACATGAGGGATGTTCAACCAGCAGCGAGACATATTGTCACGAGTAATCTTATCGATTTTGCTAAGCTTAACTTTCTCGATCTCACCAAACTTACTGTGATCTACCGCAGGGATTGCTGGAATGCCACTTCCACCAGTAACTGCTGCCGCAGGCGCTGAATCCAACTTCTGAAGTGCGCCTTTAACGTAGGCTTGAACGTCTTGCTTAACAATTCGACCTTTACGACCAGAACCAGTTACTTTCGTCAGATCCACACCATA
>CATEEE010000046.1 GCA_949499045.1 Marinobacterium sp. xm-d-530
GTGATGTTTAGCTTATTGGCAACGGACTCCATATCCGCTCCATTGCTTTCGGGTGTCTCGATCAGCTCTCTTACACGACGGGTAAATATGGGCACATACTCTTGGCGAGTGAACCATTGAAGGGGTGCATTGCGCAGATGCTCTTTGAGCGTACCAAGATCTTGAATAATCGGTTCCTGCAGTACCTTTGCATCGAAGATCAGGCGGTTCTCTTCTGCGCCATAGCTCACAGGGCAGGGGAACATCAGTCGATATTCGGCTGCGTGCTCGGGTATTTCACCCTGCATCTCGACTTTGAACAGTGGAATACGTTTGCCGATCAACCAGCTCGGAAAGCGGTGCCAAAGAAGCAATAAAAAATCACGCAGAATGAATTCGCTATCAAGTTCAGGTTTGCTCTGATGCATCGACAGCGTTGCTATCTCCCCATCCACTTTGATGCTCAAAGCAATCGAATCATTCACCAATCGATAGAAACGACACAGGTGACGATAGGCCTCATAGAGATCCGGTGCTCTGATCGCTTCGCGTGCATAAAGACTAAAGGTCCCATACTTTGCAGGACGTTGTGTACACCCCATGAACTCGTCATCCCCTTTTTCCCAAGCGAGCCGTGCTAATGAGCCAAACTGTGCTGGGGTCAGTCTGAATTTGGGATTGGTCAGAAGTGTAGGGTTGAGTTCGACCTCGTTTAAAAGCTCCCCTAGGTCGACACCCATTCGAGTTGCTGCCTTTAGTGTTGCTAAAGCAAAGTGGGTAGAGATGCTGTTGTTTTCGTAAAGTGCCATTTTGACCGAAAAAGAGATTTTGCCTAAGACTTATGGATTAATTTTCCAATAATACTCAATTTATGTGTCCGAAAATATCAATAATTAGTCTTTTTAGGCCATTTAATCCATAGGTGCCCCGTTGGATAATGTGTTCAATTAAGTGAGGTCTTTATGATTCAGACAGTAGGCGTTATTGGAGCAGGTCAAATGGGGCAAGGAATTGCCCAGGTGCTTGCCTGCGCGTCGATAAATGTCTGTCTGGTTGATCTGGCACAGCAGGCGCTCGATAGTGCGCTGTTAACGACCTCAAGTAGCGTCGCTAAGCTACAAGAGAAAGGCAAACTAAACTCGGCTACCAATCCACTACCGTTCATTCAGACATCAACGGATATGCAACTGCTAGCTGACTGTGACCTGGTGATTGAGGCGGTGACCGAAGATGAGATGACCAAGCGCACAATCTTTGAGTCGCTCAATCAGATTTGTCGTCCAGATGCTATTTTGGCCAGTAATACTTCATCTATCTCGATCGGTCGCCTTGCGGCGATTGTTGACCAGCCAGAGCGCATGATTGGTGTTCATTTCATGAATCCAGTCCCTTTGATGCCACTGATTGAAGTCATTGAAGCGAAGCAGACTTCGACTGAGTCAGTTGCCGCGGTTCAGCAGTTAGCCGAGCGCATCGAGAAAACGGCAGTTGTGGTTAAGGACCGCCCGGCGTTTGTCTTAAACCGCATTTTGCTACCAACGATTAACGAAGCGATTCGAGTGGTAGAAGAGGGCACTGCATCGGCTGAACAGGTGGATCAGATCATGACTCTGGGGGCTGGCTTTCCAATGGGGCCATTAGCGCTCGCCGATATGATTGGGTTAGATACCTGTCTGAGCATATTGGATCTGATGTTTGTTGAATTAAAAGATTCGCGTTATCTGCCGGCACCTCTATTACGTGAACAGGTGGTTGCTGGGCGCCTAGGAAAGAAATCCGGGGAAGGCTTTTATCAATACGCTTAAAGGGCGTGATGAATAGTCAAAACAGAGTTAAGCTCGAAGCTTATCGTTAACCAAGTCTCTACGAGACCTACTTAGCAAGGGACATAATAAAATGCATACTTCACCCTTTGAAACGAATTTGGATCAATGCGCTGCGAACTACACGGCACTGTCACCGATCAGCTATCTTGAGCGCTCTGCGTTTGTTTACCCCAATAAAATCGCTACCGTTAATGGTGATGTGCGTCGTACTTGGAAAGAGACGCTAGGCCGTTGTCGTCAGCTTGCCAGTGCGTTGACTAAAGTGGGCGTTAAAAAGGGCGAAGCGGTATCAATCATAGCCTCTAACCTTCCGGAGCATTTTGAAGCGCACTTTGGTGTGCCTATGACGGGCGCCATTCTGAACTCGATCAATACACGTTTGGATGCTTCTGCAGTTGCGTTCATATTGCAGCACGCTGAAGCGAAAGTGTTCCTCGTCGATAAAGAGTTTGGTGAGTTGGCGACAGCTGCGTTGGGTATGCTTGATGAGAAACCATTGGTCATTGGCATTGATGATGCGAGCTACGACGAAGGGGTAATGATCGGTGAGATGGATTACGAAGCGTTCATTGCAACAGGCGATGCGGAATACAAAGGTGAGCCGGTAACCGATGAGTGGAACGCGATCACGCTTAACTACACATCAGGTACAACGGGTGACCCTAAAGGGGTTGTCTACCACCACCGTGGTGCCTACCTAAATGCAGCCAGCAATGCACTCTCTTGGAGTATGGAGATGCACCCTGTCTACCTTTGGACGCTACCGATGTTCCACTGTAACGGCTGGTGTTTCCCATGGACGATTGCCGCTCAAGCGGGTGTCAGTGTCAGCTTACGTCATGTGCGTGCCGATAAGATTTATGAGCTGATCAAAGCGGAGAAGGTGGGCTACTTCTGTGGTGCTCCTATCGTACTGAATTTATTGAACTCTGCTGATGAAAGCATGAAAGCGGGCATCAACCACAAGGTCAAAGTGATGACGGCAGGTGCAGCGCCACCGGCAGCTGTGATTGCCGGTATGGAAGCGATGGGCTTTGATGTCACTCACGTTTATGGCTTAACCGAAACCTACGGTCCATGTGCTATCTGTGCATGGAACGACGAATGGGATGATAAGTCAGCGGCTGAAAAGGCGATTTTGAAAGCACGTCAGGGCGTACGAGCGCCAATGCTTGAGGGCATGGTGGTCATGGATCCAGAAACGATGGAGTTGGTGCCTAAAGATGGCGAGACCATGGGTGAGATCTTCATGCAGGGTAACCTGGTCATGAAGGGCTACCTGAAGAACCCAACCACGACTGAGAAAGCCTTCAAAGGGGGCTGGTTCGCGTCAGGTGATTTGGCGGTGTGGCACGAAGATGGCTACGTTCAAATTAAAGACCGCTCTAAAGACATCATTATCTCAGGCGGCGAAAACATCTCCAGTATCGAAGTAGAGGGTGTCCTATACGCTCATCCACACATTCAAGAGGCAGCCGTTGTTGCTAAGAACGATGATAAGTGGGGTGAAACGCCTTGTGCCTTCGTCACACTTAAAGAGGGTGCGCCGGACGTTTCTGAAGCGGAAGTGATCGAGTTCTGCCGTGAACACATGGCGAAATTTAAATCACCGAAGAACGTGGTGTTTGGGCCACTGCCAAAAACGTCGACCGGTAAAATTCAAAAATTCATTCTGCGCGAACAAGCAAACGCGCTGTAACAATTAATGGTTAGGGTGCTTAGACACCCAGTTTAGGAGTCAAAATGAAAGCATTAGTCGCGGTAAAACGAGTCATCGACTACAACGTAAAGGTGCGCGTTAAAGCGGACAACACAGACGTCGATCTAGCGAACACAAAAATGTCGATCAACCCATTCTGTGAGATCGCCGTTGAAGAGGCCGTTCGCCTAAAAGAGGCCGGTGTCGTGTCAGAAATCGTTGTTGTCTCTATTGGTGATAAGTCTTGCCAAGAGCAGATGCGTTACGCAATGGCGCTAGGTGCCGATCGCGGTATTCAAGTGGAAGCCGAAGGTAAGGTTAACTCACTGGATGTTGCGCGTATTCTTGCGAAAGTGAACGAGTCTGAAAATGCTGACATTCTGCTTCTTGGTAAGCAGGCGATCGACTCTGACAATAACCAGACAGGCCAGATGCTTGCAGCGCTTCTAGACGTTCCTCAAGCAACCTTCGCATCAGAAGTGAAGATTGCTGATGGTAAAGCTCAGGTGACTCGTGAAGTGGACGGTGGTCTTGTGACTGTTGAGATGGATCTACCAGCCTTAGTAACGACCGACCTTCGTCTGAACGAGCCACGCTTTGCCGCACTGCCAAAAATCATGCAGGCAAAACGTAAACCACTTGAAGTGAAGACGGTTGCTGATTTGGGTGTCGAATTGACCAACAGCATTGAGCTTCTGTCCGTTGAAACCCCAGCTGAGCGCAGCGGTGGTATCAAGGTGGATTCAGTTGACGCGCTGATCGACAAATTACGCAACGAAGCTCAGGTTATTTAAGGAGTACTGACAATGAAAACTTTGATTATTGCTGAACACGACGGTCAGAACCTTAAAGGCGCAACACTCTCTGCGGTGACTGCAGCGACAAAATTGGGCGGTGCTGTAGACGTTCTACTGGCTGGCGCGTCAGTAGCAGGTATTGCAACACAGGCCGCTGCGGTTTCGGGCGTTGATCGTGTCCTTACTGTTGAAGATGCAGCACTTGAGCATACTCTTGCTGAGTTTGTAGCGCCGGTCGCTCAACAGCTTGCGGGTGATTACACGCACGTTATCTTGGGTGCCAGCACCTTTGGTAAAGACATTGCTCCACGTGTTGCAGCGCTGTGCGGTGTCAACCAGATCTCTGAAGTGATTGAAGTCGTTGATGCGGATACCTTTAAGCGTCCAATTTATGCTGGCAACGCTATTGCGACAGTTAAGAGCAACGACTCACTTAAAGTAATGACGGTTCGTGGTACTGCGTTTGCGGCGGCTGATACAGGCGGTTCAGCTGCTATTGAAGCGGCTTCGGCAACGGTTCCAGCGGCAAAAGTACGTTTTGTTGGTGCTGAAGTGAGCGAATCAGATCGCCCAGAGCTAGAGTCGGCTGGCATCGTCGTTTCAGGCGGTCGAGGTGTGGGATCTAAAGAGGACTTCGCGAAAGTATTTGAACTGGCTGATAAGCTGGGTGCAGCAGTCGGTGCATCACGTGCAGCGGTCGATAGCGGTTTTGTTCCTAACGATATGCAGGTTGGTCAAACCGGTAAGATGGTTGCTCCTAAACTCTACATCGCGGTTGGCATCTCCGGTGCAATTCAGCATCTTGCAGGTATGAAAGACTCAGCAACGATTGTAGCGATTAACAAAGATGAAGAGGCGCCAATCTTCAACATTGCAGACTACGGTCTCGTTGGTGATCTTCACGATATCCTTCCAGAGCTCGTCTCTAAGGTATAACAAGCAATACTTGGGGCAGCCAGACTGCCCCATTCTATTCACTCCGGGGACTAACAATAATGAGTATCTATAACGCACCGGCTCAAGACACAGCATTTGTATTGGACCAATTGGTTGAATTCGATCAACTTTGTCAGGCGATGGGCTTAGATGAAGTCAATCTCGAACTGGCTAATGTCGTCGTTGAAGAGGCGGGCAAGCTCGCATCTGAAGTACTGGCACCACTCAATGCAGTGGGTGATCAAAACGGCGCTCGTCTTGAGGATGATAAGGTTATAGAGACTGCAGGGTTCTCGGATGCTTACCAGCAGTACATGGAGAACGGTTGGGCAACCCTGACTGCGCCAGAAGCTTTTGGTGGTCAGGCATTGCCAAATGTAGTGGGTACAGCCGTTAATGAGCTTTGGCACTCAGCCAATATGGCGTTTGCGCTCTGCCCAATGTTGACTCAGGGCTCTATAGAAGCACTGATTGCTCACGGCAGTGACGAGTTAAAAGATCAGTACCTATCCCGCCTAGTCAGTGGTGAGTGGACCGGTACCATGAACCTGACTGAGCCCAACGCGGGTTCTGATTTGGCCGCCGTTTCAACTAAAGCGGTTCCAAATGGTGACCACTACCTGATTTCTGGTCAGAAGATCTACATCACTTGGGGCGATCATCAGATGACCCCCAATATTGTTCACCTTGTGCTAGCGCGCCTTCCAGATGCACCGGCAGGTGTTAAAGGTATTTCGCTGTTTATCGTGCCTAAGTTCCTATTGGATGAGAACGGTGAACCCGCAGAGTTGAACGATGCGAAATGTATCTCACTAGAGCACAAGTTGGGTATTCATGGTTCGCCAACCTGTACGATGAGCTTTGGGGATAACGGTGGAGCGATTGGCTACCTGGTCGGTGAAGAGAACAAAGGTCTAGCCTACATGTTCACCATGATGAACCATGCACGTCAGTCGGTTGGTCTGCAGGGCTTGTCGATCTCTGA
>CATEEE010000047.1 GCA_949499045.1 Marinobacterium sp. xm-d-530
ACCATGCGATTAGTTTTAAGCGACTGCAGAAGCTCAGGTGAGGTGTAAGAAGCGATCTCTTGCCAGTCTTGACGGTCCCAAGCACTCTGCAAATTTTTGAAGTGGTCCTTAGCGCCCGCAAGGAAAGCTGTTTCATCAAACCACTCTGGGGTTTCAATCTTGGCAAACGTTGCGCTCATATTTGAAGCACTTGAAGCACCGCCAAAGCCTTGTTCAGTGCTTCTCGACATTGGGACTTCATTTGGAGCATAACCTCCTTGAGAGGCACCTGCATAAGCAGCCCTTCTTTGCGTCCCAAACAGTTTAAACAACATAAATATGACCAGACCAATCAGTAGCATATCCATCAGTTGGATACCTTCAAAGGCGCCACCAAAGAATAGAGCCCCCAAAATACCGCCCGCTAACAATCCACCCATTAGACCACCCATACCCGCTTTACCGCCTGCAGTTGAGGTTGGCGCCGTTTTTGATCCGGTTTGTGATGGGGCAAGCTGTTTAGAGGGAGCCGGGGCCGCCTTCTTGGGCATAGAGTAACTTTTACCCAGACTGAAACCGCCACCAAAACGTTTAGCCTCGGCTTGATGGGGAATAACTGCCACCAAGCAAAATGCGAACAAGAGAGTAAAAAGATGTTTCATTGTTTGATAAGCCTCAGATCAATTAACGATTCTAGTTCGGCTCTTTCGAATACTCGAGATGACTCGTCTTACGACGGCCAACCAGATACCGAGCACAATTAGGGCAATTCCGACTAGATGGAAGGCGTGCATAGTCTCATTCAACACCAGGATTGACAAGAGTGTACCGAATACCGGAATCAGATAGATAAATAGCCCTGCAGTCGACGCACCTAACTGTGCAACTCCGCGATTCCAGAAAGAGTAGGAGAGAATCGATGGGAAGATCGCAATATAGACCACGACCGCCCACACCGGCGTCTCGAGATTTGGCACGACAAAACCACCCTGTTCGAATAGTGCAAATGGGAAAATTACCAACAAGCCAATCAGAACCGACAGCCCGAAAAAGGTAAACGGCTCCAGCTCTTTAGGTTTGAACTTTAAGGTGATCGAGTAGAGAGCCCAGGTAACAATCGCAGCCAAGATCCATAGGTCACCTAGGTTCAGCTGCAGCGAAGCTATTCGCTGAAGTTCTCCCTGGGTAATCAAAACCAGCACACCCATCAGTGATGCTGCTATCCCTAACCACTGAAGCCCACCCACAAATTCTTTAAAGAAGAGTCTGTTCAGTAGCAGAATTAGCACGGGAATAATGGCATGCATCAAGGTAGTGTTGGTCGCGGTGGTCGTCTCAACTCCCAAATAGATAAATGTATTAAAGCACCCCACACTGGTCAGCGATAACCAAAAGAGCAGAGGAAAATGCGCTTTGATAATCGGCCATTGCCGAATCGCTTTGGGTAACCAAAAAGGTAGAAGTATTAAAAAAGCGAGCCCCCAGCGTAAAAACGCCATCAACAGAGGGTCGGCAACATCGGCCACGCCTTTTGCAGCGACATGATTACCTGCCCAAAACAGTGGCGTTAAGATCAATAACAGATAGGCGATCAACGTGCATTTCCTTTGGCAAAATAACTTAACAAACCGTAATGGGGTTCCGTACCAGTCACAACGTAGTTAAGAGTACGCGAGTTCTCAAACAACCAACGCTGCTTAGACAGATCTGCTCCTCTACCGGCAAATAGGATCTCATCCCCCAGCTGAAGCTCAGTCAGCTCACCCGGCTCGACCATAAATTGATAACCACGCTTCACAAGTAAGGTCAGGCATTTTAAATCCTTTGCACGGTCTGCAGGGGATTTAAGCAGGGAACGTAAAGTCAGAACCTGACCTGACTCTATCCACTCTTTTACCGCAGGAGTCTCCTCCCCCAGAACAAAGGCCTGGGTGCTAACCTGATCATCGCCTACCAGACGGTTCAGACGCTGAATTAACTCTCTGGCATCAACTTCATCCAGTGCCATTGCTTGCTCCAAAAACTCAGCCAGCAAGGGTGTACGAAGATGAGCCAGAATGCGACTAGCAATGGTGCGCCCCGGATTCATAACAAAATCGGATTTGAGACGTTTAAAAATCAACTCATTAGAGTCCAAGTTCTGACGAACCACCGTTTGCAACCTAGGATTCAACTCGCGAGCGGTCATAATGATCGAGAGATTATCCGCATCATTACCGGTACCAGCAATGATACCCACCGCATCCTCAACACCGGCTTGAATCAGCGTAGAAGCCTCAGTGCCGACACCGGCTACCGACGCAGGCTCCTCGCTTCTGAAGGAACCCATGTGGGGATCCACGATAGTGATCTCTGTCCCCTCGGCACGCATGGAGCCGGCTAACGCACGGCCAAAACGACCGTAGCCACATAAAATCCAACGACCCGATTGATGCTTATAGGTTGACGCAATTGATCGGTGCTCTGGATAGATTAGCCAATCAACGATTAGATGCTTTTGAGGGCTATGAGCCGCTAAACCAAGATACTCTGCAAACTGCTGAAAGGGATCGACGACAAGATCGGTACCAAATGAATAGAGGTTGGCAGTGGTCGTATCATTTTCGCTACGGCTAACCACTATACGTTTCGGATAGAGCAGTTTACTAGCAATCGAGATCGACAAATTGACATTATCATCGTTGGTCAGGGCTAACACACCCAGACAGGATGAACTCTGCAAACCGGCTAGATCGAGATTCTCCGGCAATGAAGCATCGGCACACAATCCGACCACCGGCAGTGAGTACTGTTCAAGCTCTAAAGCATCAATACGGCTCTGATCGATATCGATAACTACCGATTTAATATCCTGTTGCTCAAGCCCTGCAACGACATCCCGTCCCGTCGTACCAAACCCACAAATCAGATAAAACGGCTCTCGAATAGATCGAACTTGATGGGCAAAACGACGGGTTCGTAATAATCGAGAGAAGCCCTGATCTTGCAAGATACTAAGCATGGCACCGATGGCATAGAGCCACGCAATGACGGTTGCGTAAATGCAGACAAGTGTCCACATCCGCTGAGCGCTGGTAAAGGGGTAAGGGATCTCTCCAAAACCGATGGTGGAGCCCATGAAGGAGACAAAGTAGAAGGCGTGGAAGAAATCCATACGCCATAGCTGTCCCTGATCATCAAGCCCAGGTATCAGCACAAAACCAAGCACTGAAACGGCGTAAACGCCAATCAGAACGGTCAGCGGCAGTCTTAACCGTTTAAGTAAAATGTAGAGCAAGGTATTCATCGACGAATCGAGGCGCTCTCAACCACCAGAAGAACGACTGACACAACGTTCGCGACCAGAGCCCCCGCTGCAAGGGAGACAATACTCGCCATTGTCCCTTCCGTCATACCCAGAGTGGAGATCTGCTCGGCATACGCCCAGACTAATGCAGCCGCAATCAATTGCAGATCCGCAACCAGACTGGTCGCCAGCAATAACGCCCCTAAATGGCTACGATCACCAAATTTCAGAACAGTGCAGATCAAACTGACCACCAGTGCCAAAAAAAGCTCAAACACTTCATGGTGTGCAGGATTATCGATCTCCCCTAAAACAAAGCCGACATTTAACGTCAGGGCTAAGATGATGAAGAATCCAAATACAACCTTTTCACGGTTCATGAACCAGTGCTCCTAATAATCCAGATAGTCGACTTAAAACGTATTGATAACCAATATCTTAGAGACGTTTAAGTTAAGCTTCAGCTAATTGTTTGAAGCTAACACTTAACGTGACTGTTTATCTAGAGGGTATTTCACATCGTGATCAAGAAATCGATCTATTCAGTTCTTTTAATCGCATCTTTGTCGCTGTCATCATTAGTCGGCGCAGCCGTCATAAAAAGCCCTAACGACAGTCGTGAATATCAATTGATTGAGCTAGACAATAGTCTACGAGCCCTCCTGATCTCAGACATGAAGAGCGATAAAGGTGCCGCATCCTTGAATGTGCAAGTGGGCAGCAGCGCCAACCCCCCAGAACGTGCCGGACTGGCTCACTTCCTCGAGCACATGCTCTTTTTAGGCACAGAGAAATATCCCGAAGCTGACGCCTATCAAGCGTTTATTAACTCCAATGGTGGCAACCACAACGCCTTTACAGCCTACGATGACACGAACTACTTTTTCGATGTAAGAGCGGAAGCCTTTCCAGAAGCTCTAGATCGCTTCGCTCAATTCTTCATAGCGCCATTGTTTACTGAGACTTACGTTGATCGAGAACGAAATGCTGTTCACTCTGAATACGAATCTAAACGTCTAGATGATGGACGTCGCATCTACGTTGCCAAGAAAGAGGCGATGAACCCAGACCACAACTGGACCCAATTTTCGGTTGGCAATTTAGATACTCTGGAAAACAGCCCTGACAATCCCATCCGTCCAGACCTAATCGACTTCTATAACCGTTACTACTCGGCTAACCTAATGACACTGGTGGTGAGCGCTCCGCTACCTCTAGAGGAATTAGAAACGTTGGTCATTCAACGTTTCAGTGACGTTAAAAATCGAGACGCCAAACCTTTCCGGGACGCTGTTCCTCTGTTCACAAAGTACGAAACTGGCAGAGAGATCCGGGTTAAGACCCTAAAAGAGAGTCGTCAGCTTACGCTTACGTTCCCGCTACCACCAAGAGAGGCGCACTGGAGAGAGAAACCGCTCTACTTTATCGCCAATCAAATCGGTTATGAGGGTAAAGGTTCACTACTCTCATATCTAAAAGCTGAAGGCCTAGTCGATAGCGTTGGTGCCTGGATTGGAATTGATCAACCAGAACAATCTACCTTTGACATCCACATCGATCTCACTCTGAAAGGGTTGGAACAAAAAGAGCGCGTTATTGAGGCCGTGTTTAGCAAAATAGAGCTCATCAAACAGGCCGGCGTTCAACAGTCGTTATTTGACGAACAGGCTCGTCTAGCGATGAATGAGTTTCGATTCCAGCAAAGTTCAGAACCGATCCACAA
>CATEEE010000048.1 GCA_949499045.1 Marinobacterium sp. xm-d-530
ATAGGGCTCTATTTCAGGGCCCACCCAAATTAACAGTTCGGTATTGTTCAAGCGCTTTCGGTCAGAGGGACGCAGCGCAAAATCATGCGGGGAGGCACCATCAGGAAGCAGTGTATCGACCTGCGCAACGTTCGCTAACAGTTCGGAAGTAATCAGGGTGAGCGGCTTAACACTGGCCATCACCGTATCGGCCTTAGCTTGAGTTGATGCTAGAGCAAGGGCGGTCGCAATAGTGGCGGTAAATTTGTGTGTCATTCGGTACAATGCCTATAAACTCGAAAATGTATTGTTATAATATAACAATAACTGGGATAAAGCATGCTTGAAATTAACAACGCATTCAATTCAGACCATAATCACGATCACTGCGTCAGTGGTGCGTTAAATAATGCCAAGGCGATCTGTAAAGAGAATGGCCAGCGTCTAACGCCCATTCGGGAGTTGGTATTGCGTCTAGTATGGGGCTCGCATAAACCACTGGGTGCGTATGAGTTACTGCCAGCGCTGGCTGAAGCGGGCTTTAACTCTGCGCCGCCGACCGTCTATCGTGCATTGGATTTTTTGCATCAACTCGGGTTGATTCATAAGATCGGCTCACTCAACGCCTTTGTCGGTTGTTCAAATCCCGAACACCCACATCCCTCTGCGTTTATGATCTGTACCGAGTGTAAAACCGCTGCTGAAATTGAGACCAGTGAGCTTCAAACCAGCTTTAATAGAGTGGCTAATACGCACGGTTTTCAGCTTGAAGAAGAGAATATTGAGCTGCTAGGTCTTTGCAGCGATTGTCGTGGGAATGAGTCATGAGCAATCCAGATCTGGCTCGTTTAGACAGCGTCAGTCTTCGTTTTGGGAATAAATCCGTACTTAACAACGTAAACCTGCCTTTGCATAACGACTGCATCACCACGCTGATCGGGCCCAATGGCGCGGGTAAATCCTCGTTAGTCAAAGTGTTATTAGGGCTAGTGAAACCGACCGAAGGCAGTGTCTGGACAAAGCCTGGGCTGCGCATAGGGTATATGCCGCAAAAGATTCAGATCGATCGAACGTTACCTTTATCGGTCAAGCGTTTTCTACAAATCCCATACGGCTACAAACTAGACGACATCGAGGCGGCATTAGCATCCGTTGGTGCTACTCAGTTGATTGATTATTCGATTCACGATCTTTCTGGTGGCGAGATGCAGAGAACGCTTCTCGCCAGAGCCCTATTAAGAAATCCCGATCTGTTAGTGCTTGATGAGCCGGTACAGGGAGTCGATATTAATGGTCAAACCGAACTCTATCGGCTGATTACCGATATTCGTAAAGAGCGACAGTGTGGCGTGCTGATGATTTCACACGACCTGCACCTTGTGATGTCATCGACCGATCACGTTGTCTGTCTGAATAAGCATATCTGCTGTTCGGGGCACCCAGAAGCGGTCAGTGCGGATCCCGCTTATATTGAACTGTTTGGTGCTTCTCACGCGTCAACGTTAGCGCTCTATAATCACCATCACAACCATAGCCATGATATGCATGGTAATGTCGTGGAGGGTGACTGCTGTGGGGGTGATCATGCTTGATTTCATTATTTACGCACTGATTGCCGGTATATCCGTTGCCATCGTTGCCGGTCCGCTGGGGGCGTTTGTCGTATGGCGTCGTATGGCTTACTTCGGCGATACGTTAGCCCACTCTGCCCTGCTCGGCATCGCACTGGGCATCTTGTTTGATATCAATCTGAGTTTGGCGGTTGTTTTGTGCTGTGTCGCTTTGGCACTGGGTTTGGTGGCGATGCAGCGCCAGCACTGGATTGCTACTGACACCCTACTGGGCATTATGGCGCACAGCGCGCTATCGCTTGGGTTGGTTGCCATCTCTTTGCTGGATAACGTTCGTATTGATCTCCAGGCATATCTTTTTGGGGATCTTTTAGCGATTACCCCTGAAGACCTTAAGTGGATACTTTTGGGAGGCATAGCCGTATTAGCCGCGATCTACTGGCTTTGGAAACCCCTGTTGGCCATCACCATCAACGAGGAGTTGGCTCAAGTAGAAGGTATTCAAGTTGCACGTTATAGACTGGCACTGATGCTATTGATTGCCATGGTCATCGCCGGCGCTATGAAACTGGTCGGAGTGCTGCTAATTACCTCGCTGTTGATTATGCCGGCTGCGGCTGCGAGGCGTATCTCTGCGACGCCTGAACAGATGGCTATCTTTGCCAGTATGCTTGGGTCAATCGCGGTCGTGGGCGGTATTGCGCTCTCTTGGTTCGCTGACACTCCAGCCGGCCCTAGCGTCGTTGTCTGTGCCCTTCTAATCTTCCTGTTGATCTTCTTCGCTCCCCGAGCACGGGCATGATTCGACTGAATGATTGGAGCATGCATCAGCGTGTTTGGGCGTTGGCTTGGCCGATGCTGCTCTCAAACATCACCGTACCCCTTCTTGGTCTAGTTGATAGCGCCGTTGTCGGACATTTAGATGACCCTAAGCACCTGGGTGCCGTCGCCATTGGTGCCACGCTGTTTACGACCATCTACTGGGCGTTTGGGTTTTTACGCATGGGCACCACGGGGCTTGTTGCGCAGGCGGTGGGCCGCCAAGATGGCAGTGCAAACCGGACTTTTTTAGCGCAAGCGACTCTAATCGCTCTTGGGCTAGGCAGCCTGATGTGGCTGGCACAGATCCCAATACTCACACTTGGATTAGAGTGGATGGGTGCGGACCCCGATGTCCATGAAACCGCCAGAAGTTATGCCGATATTCGCATATTCGGCGCGCCAGCCGCGCTATTCAACTATGTGCTAGTCGGCTGGTTTGTCGGTAACCAGGATACTCGTTCTCCGTTGATTATCATGACCGTCGTCAATCTGACCAACCTAGTTTTAGACCTACTTTTTGTCTTAGGCTTCGGCTGGGG
>CATEEE010000049.1 GCA_949499045.1 Marinobacterium sp. xm-d-530
AACCACCTGATCCCTTACCGAACTCAGTCGTGAAACGCGTCATCGCCGATGGTAGTGTGGGGTTTCCCCATGTGAGAGTAGGTCATTGCCAGGCACCTAATAAACAGAAAACCCCAGTACCGAAAGGTCCTGGGGTTTTTTGTTTTTTGGCTTTAAAAAGTCTCTGCCGGCCGATAAGGCGGATGACAGGCTGAAGCCAGTCACCGCAGCTACGTAGCTAGGTCAGAGAACCAGTGACTGGCTTTAGCCTGTCAGCTGCTCTCTAAGTGTGATTCAGCTTTTTTAACTCTCCAACCAAAAGGTTACTGGCCCATCATTAGTCAGAGATACCTTCATATCTGCACCAAACTGCCCAGTCGCAATCTTAAGCCCTGTATTGTTAGCTGCTTGAACGAAATAATTATAGAGCTCTTCACCCAGTGCGGGTGATGCACCTTTGGAGAATCCTGGTCGTTTGCCTTTTGAGGTTTCGGCCACCAACGTAAACTGTGAGACTATTAACAGTTCGCCTTCGATATCTTTGAGGCTAAGGTTCATCTTATCGGATTCATCGCTGAATATTCGATAGTTGATCACCTTGTCGAGTAGCTTGTCAGCCTTAGTTCGGTCATCCTCTTTTTCGACGCCGAGTAAGAGAAGTATCCCTTGGTTGATTTCACCCACGCAGTTGCCGCCTACTATGACGCTGGCACTACTGACCCGTTGAATAAGCCCTTTCATTAACTGATTAACTCCAGATACTGATCGGTTGCATGAATTAAACGGTCTGTAATGCCTGGTTCAAACGCTGAGTGCCCGGCATCGCGAACGATTTCAAAGTGAGCCTGTGGTAGTTGTTTGGCTAGCAAGTGTGCCTGTTCAATCGGACAAACTACGTCATACCGGCCATGAACAATCCATGTTGGTATCTGTTTGATTCGATCGCAATTATTAAGTAGCTGGTTGTCAGACATGAATGAGTTGTTAGCAAAATAGTGCGCTTCTATACGTGCCATCGCTAATGCGACATGGGGATCGCCAAAGTGGTCAACTAGGCTTGGGTTAGGATCGAGTGTTGAGCACCGCCCCTCCCAAACTGACCAGGCCTTTGCTGCTGCCATGCGTTCTAGCTCATTATCACTGGTCAGGATTTTATAGTAGTTTGAGACCATATCGTCTCGCTTTTCGCTCGGGATAGGCGCTATAAATGACTCCCAATAGTCGGGGAACAGGTAACTGGCTCCCTCTTGGTAAAACCATTGAATGTCTCTAGGTCGGCAGAGGAATATCCCTCTAAGAAAGAGTGCATTAACTCTCTCTGGATGTGATTGCGCGTAAGCAAGACCCAATGTGGATCCCCAGCTACCACCAAACAGGGCCCAGCGCTCAATGCCTAGTTGGTTGCGAATCTGTTCTATGTCGGCAATTAAGTGTTCTGTCGTATTGCTTTCTAGAGCACCATGCGGCGTTGAACGACCACAGCCGCGTTGGTCAAACAGAATGATCTTGTAGTGTTCTGGGTTAAAAAAACGTCTGTGTTCAGGTAAGCATCCGCCGCCTGGTCCGCCATGAATGAACAGTATTGGTTCACCATTTGGGTTTCCTGAAAGTTCTAAATAGAGGCTGTGCCCATCGCCTACATCTAGTTGCTCACTGTGGTAGGCACTGATTTCTGGGTAGAGCGTTCTCATTCTACTGGCAACCCCGCATCTTCAAGACGTTTTTTCCGCAATTCGATTAATCGATCGATCTCAAATATCTCTTGCGGAGTTGCGTCAGTTTTTAGCCCCCCCACAATGGCATAATTGATACGAGTTTTATGTAGGTCGAAGAAATCGGTCAATGACTTCGCTACCTTTAGGCGATTTTCTGGGTAGATTGTCACTAAGTGTTCCGTTAGCTCGCCCGCTCTTTTAGGTAGCTTGAGCACCATCTGCAACGCAACCTCTTCTGCTTTGAGATGAGCTGACTCTAGTGCTGTTTTTATTAGATGCTGGGGGTCTTTTGGATTCTGTTTAAGTGCTTCAATCAACAGCTTAAGAGCTGGTTCAGCGATCTCAGCAGCCACGTACTCTTCAAGTGGGGGGACTGATGCCGGGTTGGTAGTGAACTGGTAGGGCTGAGCGGGTTCGAGGCGTTCCGTACGCAGGAATAGTTTACGCACTAACAAGAAGAGCATCAGCAGTATGTGAAGCGAAATAACGTAGAAGTATAGCCATACAGAACTAAACCACTCCATCATAGCACCGGCCACAATAGGGCCGACTACACCACCGACGCCTAACAGGATCTGCATCATACTCGTTGCAGGCAGCGCCTCTTTACTGTCGATGTGATCGAACACCTGTGTTACGGCCAGTGGGAAAATAGCAGCTCCAGCACCCCCTGACAGTAGGAAGAAGAAGGTGACGAACCAGGTGGGTAGCGCGCTGTAGAAATCGATAATGATAACGCTATTTGCACCGACACCAATCATCATTAATACAGCGCCAACGGTACGTTTATCGAAACGATCCGCAAACCAACCAGTTGGGTATTGTGTCATGAGCCCCCCAAGCATGTAGGAGCCTAAAATGATTGACAGTAGTGTGCCGCCAAAGCCGCGATCGTAAGCGTACAGAGCGATCAGTGATACGCTTGCTGAGCCAATAGAACCGGCTACTAAGCAAGATAGCGTCCCTGATGGAGAGATTTTCCATAGCTGCCCAAATGACATTGGGCGACTTCTTCCAGGTAGCTCAGGTGCCGGCATGCGTGACATCGACATAATTATCAGCGCGATCGCTAATACAGCGCTGATAATGCCGAACAGTCTAAAATCACTCTCCTCGAAAATGTTCATAACAAAAGGCGCTGAACCGAATCCGACAGCAAAGAATATTTGGTAGACACTGAACAGTTTACCGCGGTTGCTGCTATCACTGGTGACATTAAGCCAGCTCTCAAGAGTGATAAAACTGGTAATGAAACAGAAGCCGGCAACAACCCTTAATAGCGAGGTGATGATGAATGATTCAAGAAGGGTGTGCAGTATTGAGACAATTGACAGTGTTGCGGCCATCGTCGCGAAGGCTCGAATATGACCGACCCGACTGACCACTTTAGCACCAAACATTCCCGCTAGTATCGACCCAGCAGCAAACATACCCATAGCAATACCGACTTGTGAGGATTCAATCCCAGCAGACTGCATTCTTAAAGGCAGAATGATAAAAAATAGGTTGTGGCTAAGAGCCATGCCGATGATCGAAAAAAGAATAGGGCTGACCCGGTAAAAAATGCTGTTGGTCATTTGGTTGTTCCTAGCGGTCTTTAAAATGTTTCTTGGACTTTAGTTTACTCCGATTATTATTTTTGAATATAAAAAAACGGTGCTCAATTTGCATTGGCACCGTTTTATGTTTTGCATTTTTAGCGTATCAACTAGCGCTTAGCACGTTTACGCTCATGCTCTTTCAAGAACTTCTTACGAATACGGATGTTCTCAGGTGTTACTTCAACCAACTCATCATCTTCAATGAAATCTAGAGCTTGCTCTAGCGTGAATCGGATAGGTGGTGTAAGCACGATGTTCTCGTCAGTGCCTGATGCTCGAACGTTGGTTAGCTGTTTACCTTTCGTTGGGTTAACCGTCAGATCATTAGAGCGGCTGTGAATACCAATGACCATACCTTCATACACGTCGATGTTTGGCCCGATCATTAGACGACCACGCTCCTGAAGTGAGAAGAGTGCGTAACCCAGAACTTTACCGTTGACCATTGAAACCAGTACGCCATTGTTACGCGTTACCGTTTCACCCTCTTTCACCACACCGTAGTGGTCAAAGATTGAGTTCATGATACCGGTACCAGACGTCATGGTTAGGAATTGGCTACGGAAACCGATCAAACCACGAGATGGGATCATAAAGGTCAAGCGGCAGCGACCTTTACCGTCAACTTCCATGTTGGTCATGTCACCACGACGCATACCTAGCTCTTCGATGATTGAGCCTTGGTGCTGCTCTTCAACATCGATCATAACAATTTCGTATGGTTCGTGGATTTCGCCATCCACCTCTTTCTGAATAACTTCTGGGCGGCTGATGCCTAGTTCGAAGCCTTCACGGCGCATGGATTCAATCAGTACTGATAGGTGAAGTTCACCACGACCTGATACGCGGAATTTTTCTGGGCTGTCACCAGGTTCTACACGCAGTGCTACGTTGTGAATTAATTCACGCTCTAGACGCTCTTTGATGTTACGGCTAGTAACGAATTTGCCCTCTTTGCCAGCAAACGGAGAGTCGTTGACCTGGAACGTCATTGAGACGGTTGGTTCATCGACAGAGAGTGCTGGTAGCGCTTCAACAACATCCGGATGACACAGCGTATCAGAGATGTTGAGTTCGTCTAGACCGGTAATACAGATAATATCACCCGCTTGTGCGCTATCGACATCGACGCGATCAAGTCCGTGGTAACCCATGATCTTAAGTACGCGACCTGAACGCATTTTTGCGTGTGAATCGATGACTTTTACAGGTGAGTTGGTAGAGATCTTGCCGCGTGAGATGCGACCTACGCCGATAACTCCCACAAAGCTGTTGTAGTCCAGTGCAGAGATCTGCATCTGGAAAGGACCTTCTGTATCTACGTGAGGCGCATCAACGTGCTTGATGATCGCTTCAAACAGAGGCGTCATATCGTCAGCCATCGCTTCGTGGTCATCACCCGCGATGCCATTGATTGCAGAGGCGTATACGATTGGGAAGTCTAGCTGCTCATCGGTAGCGCCAAGGTTGTCGAACAGTTCAAACACCTGATCCATAACCCAGTCTGGGCGTGCGCCAGGGCGGTCGATTTTGTTGATCACAACGATTGGCTTTAGGCCACGTGCAAAGGCTTTCTGTGTCACGAAGCGTGTTTGCGGCATTGGACCATCAACCGCATCAACCAGTAGTAGTACCGAGTCAACCATCGACATAACACGCTCTACTTCACCACCGAAATCGGCGTGCCCAGGAGTATCGACTATGTTAATGCGGTAGTCGTTCCATGTGATGGCCGTGTTTTTAGCAAGGATGGTGATGCCGCGCTCTTTCTCTTGGTCGTTGGAGTCCATGACGCGCTCTGCGCCTTCATCACGACGACCAAGTGTGCCAGACTGATCTAGAAGTTTATCAACTAGGGTAGTTTTGCCATGGTCGACGTGTGCGATGATGGCGATATTGCGAAGATTTTCGATCACGAGGTGAGTCTCATTAATTAAAGATGCGCGGATTATACGCGTCGAGCGTGATCAAGGCGAATTAATAGCCAATAAATTTGGACCATATGAACAATTGTTAGAAGCGAATTTAGTGCAAAATTTTTTGGCTAGAGTATCATATTGGCACACATCGACAGACTAGTAATAGTTTAAAGCACCATATTGGTGCGTATGTTTTAGGTGTGCATCAAAGTGGTGCATTTATTGGCTTTAGTGATTCATCATTGTTGCTGTAAATCACCGTAAATAAAGACTTTTTTCGAGTTGGCATATTGTTTGCTAAATCGTTAGGAAGACTGAGCTTGCATGGTGCAGGCTTAAAACCAAGGCTACTAGTCTGGCAATATCTGATAATGGAGAGAGCCATAATGTCTGAACAGACACTAAATCTGATCAAAGAAACTGACGCGAAGTGGATCGACCTTCGCTTTACAGACTCTAAAGGTAAAGAGCAGCACGTAACTATCCCAGTTCACGAAATGGGTGACGACTTCTTCGAAGACGGCAAAATGTTTGATGGCTCATCTATCCAAGGTTGGAAGGGTATTAATGACTCTGACATGATCCTTCGCCCAGATGACTCTTCATCGATCGTTGACCCATTCTCTGAAGATGCAACTGTCATCATCCGTTGTGACATTGTTGAGCCTGCTACAGGTCTTGGCTACGAGCGTGACCCACGTTCTGTTGCTAAGCGTGCAGAAGAGTACCTAAAATCGACAGGTATCGCTGACAGCGCTATGTTCGGTCCTGAGCCAGAGTTCTTCGTATTTGACGAAGTTCACTTCCACGCTGACATGTCTGGTTGTGGCTACACTGTCTCTTCTGAAGAAGCGGCATGGTCTTCTAACAGCAAGTTCGAAGGCGGCAACACTGGCCACCGTCCACGCGTTAAAGGCGGTTACTTCCCAGTACCACCAGTAGACTCTCTACACGATCTTCGTGCTGCAATGTGTGATGCAATGACAGCTATGGGTCTTCACGTAGAAGTACACCACCACGAAGTAGCAACTGCTGGTCAGTGTGAAATTGGTGTTGCGGGTAACACACTTGTTAAGAAAGCTGACGAAGTTCAGATTCTTAAATACGCAGTTCATAACGTTGCTCACGCTTACGGTAAAACAGCGACGTTCATGCCTAAGCCAATCGTTGGTGACAACGGTTCTGGTATGCACGTTCACCAGTCTCTATCTAAAGACGGTGTTAACATCTTCGCAGGCGACGCTTACGCAGGCCTATCTGAAGAAGCTCTTTACTACATCGGCGGTATCATCAAGCACGCTAAAGCGCTTAACGCTCTGTGTAACCCAGGCACTAACTCGTACAAGCGTCTTGTTCCAGGTTTCGAAGCACCCGTTATGCTAGCTTACTCAGCTCGTAACCGTTCAGCTTCTATCCGTATCCCGTACGTAACTAGCCCTAAAGGCCGTCGTATCGAGACACGTTTCCCTGACCCAATTGCTAACCCATACCTAGCGTTCGCTGCGCTAATGATGGCTGGTCTTGACGGTATCCAGAACAAGATCCATCCTGGCGACGCAGCAGATAAAGACCTTTACGATCTACCAGCTGAAGAAGCTGCTCAGATTCCACAGGTTTGTTCTTCACTAGAAGAAGCTCTGGACGCTCTAGAAGCTGATTACGAGTTCCTAACTCGCGGCGGCGTATTCACTGAAGACATGCTAAACGCTTACGTTGAACTTAAGCGTGAAGAGTGTGCTCAAGTGAGCCAGACTACACACCCAATCGAATACGATCTTTACTACTCAGTTTAAGATCTTATCGATTAAAAAAACCCGGCATCAGCCGGGTTTTTTATATCCAGGACGGACGGTATCCTGCGAGCACACGGATGTGCAGGAGCAGGGCATGTCCAGGACGGACGGTATCCTGCGAGCACACGGATGTGCATACAACACCCCGCACCAAATTGGTGCATAATATCTCTATATATGCCATTCTATTGTGCATGTGAAAACTCAAAGCCCCGTGGTTATTGGGTTTTGTCGAGTTGGCAACCTTTTTGCTTACTCAGAAGAGCTATCAAGGCTTAACGCTAGTCTGGGGTCGTTAAGTCATCATACCCCTTGGAAATAAGTAATGTTCGGATCGCAACAGTACAAATTGATTCTTGAAAACCTTAATACCGCGGTATTGGTGTTGGGTCAGAAGTTCGAATTGAAGTATATGAATCCGGCGGCTGAAGTTCTGTTAGAGGGTAGCTTTAAACGCTTAAAGAATTCCCACATCGAGCATCTTTTTATTGGTTCTGAAGAGGAGCTCAAGTTATTAGAGAGTGTCTCAGCGACGGGTCAGCATGTTAGTAAACGTGAAGCCGCTTTAATTACTTTTGGTGGTAACGAGCTGATGACAGATTACACCATCTCTCGATTACCCAATGGGTATCTTCTGATGGAGCTGCAACCACGTGATCGTCTGGTTCGGATAGAGCGCGAAGAGGAGATGTTGAATCGTCACGCCACCGCCAAAGTACTAGTTCGTGGCTTGGCGCATGAAATCAAGAACCCGTTGGGCGGTATTCGCGGGTCTGCTCAGTTACTGGAGCGCGAATTAGATGATAAGGGTTTAAAAGAGTTCACAACTATTATCATCGATGAGGCGGATCGGCTAAGAAATTTGGTTGATCGTCTGATGGGGCCCTATAAGAAGCCCAGCATACACCCTGTCAATATTCACGAGGTGCTTGAGCGTGTTCGTGCACTGATCGAAGTTGAAAGCGAACAAGGGATTCAGTTGGTTCGTGACTATGATCCCAGTCTGCCAGAGTTTAACGGCGACAGTGAGCAGTTGATTCAAGCGGTTTTAAATATCTGTAGAAATGCGATGCAGGCCCTGAAAGAGTCTGAAACAGTCGCTCCGCAAATACGTATGAAAACACGAGCGCTACGACGCATTACGCTGGGTGCAGAGCAGCACCGACTAGTAGGTTGCGTTGAGATTATTGATAACGGCCCAGGCATACCCAAGGATCTTTTAGACTCGGTGTTCTATCCGATGGTGACCGGTCGTGCGGAAGGGTCTGGACTGGGATTATCGATTGCCCAATCTGTTATTGGTCAGCACCAGGGGTTAATCGAGGTCGCCTCGAAACCGGGTGAAACAAATTTTAAAATTTTAATTCCTTTGGAGAGTTGAGATGGCTAAGCCAGCAACCGTTTGGATAGTAGATGATGATCGCTCAATACGTTGGGTTTTAGAGAAAGCGATCTCTGGCAGTGGCTTGGCGACAGAAGTGTTTGAGTCGGGTGATGCGTTGCTGCGTAAAATCAAGCGCGAACAGCCTGATGTGATTATCAGCGACATTCGTATGCCGGGCATTGATGGCCTTGAGATGCTAGAGCAGCTGCAAGCTGACTATTCAACTATACCCACTATCATTATGACCGCTCATTCGGATTTAGACTCTGCGGTTGCTTCGTATCAGGGCGGTGCGTTTGAATATCTGCCTAAGCCGTTTGATATTGATGAGGCTGTAGCGCTAGTGCAACGTGCGGTGCAACACGTTGAAGAGCAACGTCAACAGACCGAAGTGGTTGTTGAAGATGATACCCCTGAGATCATCGGTGAGGCGCCTGCTATGCAGGAGGTGTTCCGTGCCATTGGTCGCCTCTCTCACTCACCGATTACTGTACTGATCAATGGTGAGTCTGGAACGGGTAAAGAGCTGGTGGCTCATGCTCTGCATCGCCATAGTCCACGTGCGGGTAATGAGTTTATCCCACTGAACATGGCTGCTATTCCTCACGATTTGATTGAGTCTGAGTTGTTCGGTCATGAAAAGGGTGCCTTTACCGGAGCTCAAGCATCGCGTCGTGGACGATTTGAACAGGCTGATGGCGGTACGCTGTTCCTTGATGAAATTGGCGATATGCCTGCGGATACTCAAACTCGACTGTTGCGTGTTCTTGCTGATGGTGAGTTCTATCGCGTCGGAGGTCATACGCCGGTTAAGGTGGACGTTCGAATTATTGCGGCTACCCATCAAAATCTCGAAAACCTCGTTAAAGAGGGTAAGTTTCGTGAGGATCTGTTCCACCGTTTGAATGTGATTCGAGTTCACATCCCGTCATTGAATGAGCGTCGTGAGGATATCCCTCGTCTGGCACGCCACTTCTTGTCTCATTCGGCGAAAGAACTGGGTGTTGAGACAAAGATTCTTAAGCCCGAGACAGAGCGTTTTCTGCGTGATCTGACCTGGCCTGGTAACGTGCGCCAGCTCGAAAATACCTGTCGCTGGATTACCGTCATGGCCTCTGGCCGTGAGGTGCTTGTCTCTGATCTTCCGCCAGAGCTTCTGGAGTCCTCTAATGAGCGCCCCATTGTTCATGGCAATTGGGAACAAGCTCTGCGTGGTTGGGCTGATCAGCGTCTGTTCGAAGGTGAGCGGGGGATCCTTAAAGAGGCCGAACGTCAGTTTGAGCAGGTGTTGATAGAGACGGCGCTTAAACATACGGGTGGCCGTAAGCGTGATGCATCTGAACTCTTAGGATGGGGGCGAAATACCCTAACCCGTAAGCTAAAAGAGTTGGGTGTTGAGGCGGAATAGAGTCGCTTAATGCTACAATCGGCATCTATTTATTTAGGTGCCTATATGCTTCACGTTGCTCTCTATGAACCTGAGATTCCGCCCAATACCGGCAATATTATTCGCCTCTGTGCTAACACGGGTTTCTCCCTACATTTGATTAAGCCTCTTGGCTTTGAACTCGATGATAAGCGCTTGCGCAGAGCGGGTCTGGATTACGCTGAGTTTGCCTCTATGAAAGTTCATGAGTCATTAGAAGCCTGTATTCAATCAGTCTCCCCAAGAAAAGTTTGGTCGATGACGACCAAAACGGATCGCGCCTATACCGATGCCGATTTTGAATCGGGTGATATGATTCTATTGGGTCCAGAGACCCGCGGGCTGCCTCAGAGTGTCATCGATTCGACCGATGCGATTACCCTGCCGATGTGTCCCGACTCTCGCAGTCTTAATCTGTCCAACGCTTGTGCCATTGTCGTTTACGAGGCGTGGCGACAGCTCTCTTTTGCGGGAGCAAAGTAGCTAACCGTTATTAGGGCTGTTTAATGGGTGGAGTGTTGTGTGTGAAGTGATGCCATTTCGACACCGGATAGGCGTAAGCAGATCTGCCCAATAATCAACCAAGGATCGGATGCTAGCTGACCTTTTACCGCTTGGTCGGCTTGACCGCAGAGACGCAGCAGCTGCTCAATTTCAGAGACCTTAATTTGGCGACTGGCGTTGCGAATAACGGTTTTACGTTTTCCGAACAATCTTAGTCTTGTAGCAATCGTATCGTAATTCTTCCCTTCTGAGATGTCTGTAATCACGCTACTTAGGGTACGGAGCTCTCGTGAAATCGCCCAGAGTATGAAGGTCGGCTCGACCCCCTCTTGTCTAAGTGCCTGCAGAATGTGTTGTACTCGTTCGGGTTGTTTTTGAATCGCGGCATCTGCCAGTGCAAAGGCATCAAATCGTGACATGTCGCCAACCGCTTCAGCAACCTGGTTAGCATCTAGGGTTTGGTTGGGGTAGAGCAGAGAGAGCTTCTCTAACTCCTGTTGTGCCGCGAGCAGGTTACCCTCTACACGATCTGCTAAGACGCCGATTGCCTCATTATCCATTGAGATTGGAAATGATTGAAGGCGTGTTGCTAGCCAGCGTGGGAGTTGGTCGACCTCGATTGGCCAGATTTCAACAACAAGCCCGACCTTTTCGACCAGCTTAAACCACGCACTTTTTTTCGCACCGGCATCGAGTCGATCGGCCAAAATGAATATAACGGTGCCCGGTGCAGGGTTCTCTAGATAGCGTTGAAGCAGATCCGATTCGGCTTTTTTAATCTTTTGTGAACCCAGTCGCAACTCAATAATTTTGCGCTCGGCAAACAGTGAGAGGCTGTTAGCGGCCTCCATCACACGGTCCCAATTAAAGCTTGAATCGATGTGATAAAGCTCTCGTTCAGTGAACTCTAAACCGCGAAGGTGAGCTCGAATGGCGTCACAGCTTTCGTCGTGTTGAAGTGTTTCGTCCCCGGTGACAAGGTAGACCGGTAGCTCAGTGTTTAGCTTGTTGAGCTGCTGAGGTAGCTGATCAACTCTAACTTTCATGGGTTAGCGTGGAACGAAACTTAGGTATTGGCGAATAATCTGCTCTGCCAGTGCACGATTGATCTCTGCACGGTAGCGTGCTTCAAGAGTCTCTTGAGCCAAGGTGTCTGATGTTTCTGTAACACTGCGTTGCACATTGACTCGGCGCTCAATGGCAGGCGCTGTGCTATCACCTTGATAGATGGCAAATTGCGCTTCACCGCTTAGTTCGTACTCTTGTGCATCGGCATTGGCATCAAGAATCACCGCACGGCGATTGTAGCGAGCGGATTCAACGACCAGTTTTAGGTTGGCTCGGGATGTTAATGTCACGCCATTGCGTTGCAATTGAGCTGTCAGTTCTCTTCCTAATGAGCTGGGCTGGGTAGTGTTCTCGACCAGCGTTAATTGCTGTAACGCGGGTGGAACCTCGTAAAGCCCTTTTAGTTGGAAGCCGCAAGCTGTTAGGAACAGTAGCGCAAAACTGGCAACGAATGTACGTGACACCTTCATCTTTAACTCCTAGCTGACGACGATGTTGACCAGTTTTCCTGGAACAACAATCTCTTTTCGCAGCGTTAGACCTTCCATGTATTTCTGAACATTGGCTTCAGCTAGGGCCAATTGCAAGATCGTGTCCTTATCAGCATCCGCTGCGACATTGATACGAGCACGAAGTTTGCCATTAACCTGAACAATCATTTCGATGTTATCACGCACCAAAGCCGATTCATCAACGCTTGGCCAACTGTCATTTTGGCTTGCGCCCGTCAGCTCAGTCAGTAATTGATCAGCTGCGTGTGGAATGATCGGTGACAACAACTGTACAGCAGCGCTCAGTGCCTCTTGTTTACATGCGCGGCCTTGCTCAGAGTCGTCGCTGAATCTACCGATGCTGTTTGAAAGTTCCATCACAGCGGCAATGGCTGTATTAAATGTCTGGCGACGCTCAATATCATCCGTCACTTTTTGGATGGTTTCATGAGTCTTACGGCGAAGCTCTTTCTGTCCATCATTCAGATTGGAGGTGTCCAATGCTGAAGCAGGACCCGCTGCGATATGGTCGTGCGCCTGTTTCCATAGGCGTTTGATGAAACGATGTGCGCCCTCTACGCCTGAGTCGGACCACTCAAGTGACTGCTCTGGTGGTGCTGCAAACATCATGAATAGACGAACCGTATCAGCACCGTATCGGTCGATCATAACCTGAGGGTCGATGCCGTTGTTTTTCGACTTAGACATCTTGGACATGCCATCGTAAATCAACGCTTTGCCACTCTCTTTATGAGTGGCTTTGATAACACGACCTTTCTCGTCTGTTTCAGTCTCTACATCAACTGGGGAAACCCAAACCTTACCGCCCTGTTCATCTTCATAGTAGTAGCCATCGGCTAGAACCATGCCCTGACAGAGTAGGCGAGTGAAGGGCTCATCAGAGTTCACTAGACCTTCGTCACGCAGTAGTTTGTGATAAAAACGTGAGTAGAGTAGGTGCAAAATGGCGTGTTCGATACCACCGATGTACTGATCTACAGGAAGCCAGTAGTTGGCTGCTTGAGGATCCAACATCGCACCGTTTGAATAACGGCTTGCATAGCGGGCAAAGTACCAGCTTGACTCCATGAACGTGTCGAAAGTATCCGTTTCTCGTTCCGCATCAGCGCCACACTTTGGACAGCTTGTTTTAATGAAGCTCTCCATCTTTTTGATCGGTGAACCGACGCCATCGAATGTCACCTCTTCAGGCAGAAGCACAGGCAACTGATCTTCTGGTACGGGAACCGATCCACAGCTGTTACAGTTAACTACAGGGATAGGTGCGCCCCAGTAGCGTTGGCGCGACACGCCCCAATCGCGCAAGCGGAAGTTAATGGTGGTATGGCCGCGACCCTTGTTGTTCAGTTCAGTCGCAATGGCTTTAAATGCCATCTCAAACTCTAGATCGTCAAAGTCACCAGAGTTGCACAGAACGCCTTTCTCTGTGAACGCTTCTTGGGTTAAGTCGACCGTCTGATCATCAGACAATGGTTTGATGACCTGTTTGATGTTTAAACCGTATTTGGTTGCAAACTCCCAGTCACGTTGATCGTGACCCGGAACCGCCATAACTGCACCTGAACCGTAATCCATAAGCACAAAGTTGGCTGTCCAGACAGGCACCATCTCACCGGTTAGTGGGTGAGTGACTTCGATGCCCAACGGCATGCCGCGCTTTTCCATAAGCGCCATGTCAGCTTCAGCGACTTTTTGGTGACGACACTCATCAATAAAGCTGGCAAGTTCTGGGTTGTTTTCGGCGGCTTCTAGTGCAAGAGGGTGTTGTGGAGCAACGGCAACATAAGTGACACCCATCAGTGTATCTGGACGGGTTGTGAAGACCTCTAGATCACCTTTGTTTGGCACTGCAAACTTCAGTTCAACCCCTTTAGAGCGGCCGATCCAGTTGCGCTGCATAGTGCGGACCTGTTCTGGCCAGTGATCCAGTTTCTCTAGATCATCCAGTAGTTGGTCTGCGTAGTCAGTAATTTTTAAGAACCATTGAGGAATTTTCTTACGCTCAACGATTGCGCCAGAGCGCCAACCGCGACCATCGATTACCTGCTCGTTAGCCAGAACGGTTTGGTCAACTGGATCCCAGTTCACCTCAGCCTCTTTTTTGTAAACCAGCCCTTTTTCTAGAAGGCGAGTAAAGAACCACTGCTCCCAACGGTAGTACTCTGGATGACAGGTCGCTAGCTCACGATCCCAGTCGTAACCAAATCCCATCTGTTTCAGCTGATTACGCATGTAATCGATATTGCTGTAGGTCCAGTTTGCAGGCGGCACGTTGTTTTTAAGTGCTGCGTTTTCAGCGGGCAGACCAAACGCATCCCAACCCATTGGCTGAAGCACGTTTTTACCCTGCATGCGCTGATATCGAGAGACAACATCACCGATGGTGTAGTTACGTACGTGGCCCATGTGCAGACGACCACTTGGGTATGGGAACATCGAGAGGCAGTAAAACTTCTCTTTGCTCGAATCCTCTTTAACGTTGAATGCGCCGGATTCATCCCACTGCTGCTGGACTTTCGGTTCAATATCCTGGGGTTGGTACTGTTCGTTCATCGGTCTCTATATTCTGCAAACATAAAAACGGCATCATTATTCTTTGAGCAAATACTTTGCTAAGAAATGACACCGCTCAATGGTTATTTTATTAATACTGTTCAATACTGCATAGGATACATCAGATGCGGTCGCGCCGACAGGTTTGGCTGCTGAATAATCCGCTCTTAAAGGAGTTTACTTATGAGTGATGCAAACCGAGATAAGTTCGATTCTGGCCGCTATGATCAACTGGTTGACCAAGTGATGGATTCACTGGATGGTGCTAGTGAGGTGGCGCTTGAGAAACTGACCTCAGCGGTCAATGAAGCGGTTGAGTCACGATTTGAACGAGCGATCTCTAAATAGCGCCATTAAAAACAGCATTGCAGCGAGGATTAGTGCTGGCCACAATCCAAGTTTTTGATAAGGGGTTTGACCGATGCTTGGGGCGATCTCATACGTTAGGATCGTTGTTTCAAATCTAGGTGCGGTAGCTAAGACCTGTCCTTGTGCATCGATAAAGCCGGAAATGCCGTTATTAGTGGCTCTTATGACAGGTCTTCCATTTTCGACAGCACGCATTCTGGCGATCTCAAAGTGCTGATCAGGACCATGTGATCCGCCAAACCAGGTGTCATTCGAGAGAGTTAGAATCATGTCGCTTTGAGCTGCATTCTCTCTTACCAGCTCTGGGTATGCGATCTCATAACAGATTGCTCCCGCCAGTGAGCCATGAGGTGTCTCTACCTGATCCGTTGTCTGTTCCGGCAAGCTAAAGCTAGACATTGGAAGATCAAAAAAGGCGATCAGTCCTCGCAGCTGATTTTCAAAGGGAATGTACTCTCCAAAGGGTACCAGTCTCTGTTTGTCGTACAGGCTGATATCGCCTGTCAACGTGCCCACCGAGTTGTGGTATAGACTTCGCTGCTGGCTGTCACTCCACTCTTTTCTTGGGAAGCCCGAAATTAATGTGGTGCCTTGCTGATTGAGGATATCCACTAATGGACTGATCTGGGTTATGGCGTGTCCGATCAATTTCGGTACTGCAGTCTCGGGCCAAACAAGCAGATCTGTCGCTGGCGCTTGAACGCTCAGGTTAATAATGTTCTGTATGTGTCGATCAACTTGCTCAATCTGCCACTTAGACTCTTGGGCTAAATTGGGTTGTATTAGAGTAATCGAGACTGTTTGCTCTGAACTCTCTGTCCAGTGTGACGGAATTAGGTAAGAGGCGCCCAATATCGCAACTATTATTAGGAGAGGGGTCGGTTTTCTACTTTGGATTACTCGAGCTGCCGCGACCGCAATACTCAGAACCATAGCCGACACCAGCCAGACGCCGCCGATTGGTGCTAAAGAAATGAGGGGTGTATCGACGAACGCATAGCCGATGAGTAGCCAAGGGAAGCCGGTCAATAGCCAGCTTCTCATCCATTCAAATAGGATCCAAATTGCGATGAATCCCGGTGCTGAACCTTCATTAAACAGGCGTTTGTAGAGCCAAATTTGAGCGCCAAAGAGTGTTGCTAATGCGCCAGTGAAGGCTAGAGTCATCACTGCTGCCGTTAAGGCGCCCATGCCGCCATGTGAGTGAATACTCACATAGACCCAAGAGACTCCTGCGGTGAAGTACCCTAAGCCGTAGAGCCAGCCCGTTAAGAATGTTGAATTGGTTTTGTGAGTCAGTAGGTAGAGGGTTGCAATAGAGACAAGTGCCAACACTGGGTAACTAAAAGGGGCAAAAGCGAGAGTCGCTATAGCCCCTGCAGTCACTGCAAAAGTCTTATCCATAAGAGACCGGAGTAGCATCACTACTCCTTATGGTGCTTAACCTGTAGCAGTCTAATCCTGCGGTTCTCAGACGCTAGAACAGTGAAGGTGAACTCATCGAGTCGAATTGTCTCCCCTTTATCGGGTAGGTGGCCAAATTGACGCGTCACCAGTCCACCCACAGTATCAAACTCATCATCAGGCAGACCGACATCGAAATGCTCGTTAAAGTCTTCAATCGGGGTTAATGCTTTGACGATGAAGCCATCATCTTCAAAGGCTTTGATATTTCCTTCATCTTCATCTTCGTCATGTTCATCTTCGATGTCTCCGACGATCTGTTCAAGCACATCTTCAATGGTAATAAGACCGGCTATACCGCCATACTCATCAACGACGATGGCCATGTGATTGCGTGTGACACGAAATTCACGAAGCAGTACGTTAAGTCGCTTACTTTCCGGGATAAATGTCGCCTTGCGAAGGTGTTCAGCGAGACTGAATTGCTCCAATCGCCCGTCAAGTGCATAGGGAAGAAGATCCTTGGCAAGAAGAATACCAACGATCTCATCTGGGTTTTCACCTGCGACAGGAAAGCGAGAGTGCGCACTGTCGATGACCAGTGGCATAAATTCGTGGGCAGATTGATCGATCTGTACCGAGACCATTTGTGATCGTGGGATCATGACGTCACGCACTTGCATGTCGGTCACTTGGATTGCGCCCTCTACTATAGTTAGGGCATCTTGGTCTAAAAGGCCAGTGTCATTGGCCTCATAAAGAACCTCAAATAGCTCTTCACGGGTTTTGGGCTCATCCGAAAAAGCTGAAGCAAGTTTGCTAAAAAAGCTTTTGGATGAGCCGCTCGATCGGTCTTCACTCATTGTGTGTTGTTGCCTCAAATGTAGGGGTCTGGGATTTGGAGTTGAGCGAGCAGTTCTCGTTCAAGTGACTCCATCTCCTCGGCTTCTTCATCCTTTATATGATCGAATCCAAGTAGATGCAATACCCCATGAATCACCATGTGTGCCCAATGGTGATGAATCGGTTTGTTTTGCTCGGTTGCTTCACGATCTACAACCGCCGCACAGATGGCTAGGTCCCCTAATATATTACCAGGGAAACCCGGGGGAGCCTCAAACGGAAAAGAGAGCACGTTGGTCGATTTATCTTTACCACGATATTCGCGATTCAGTGTCTGGCTCTCGGTTTCATCGACGATACGAATGCATAGCTCCGCTTCACCCGATAGTGTTGATGCAGCAAGCTCTGCCCAGGATTGAAATTGCTCATCGCTCGGGAGTGAGGAGCTATCAACGGCGCGAATAACCTCTAAATTAATCACGATCTTCGCTCGTCTGTATGTTTAGCTTCATAGGCTTCATAAGCACGTACAATGTGCTGCACGATAGGATGGCGTACAACATCTTTCGCTTCGAAGTGAGTGAATCCAATCCCTTTGACCCCATCGAGGACTTGCATAGCATGGATCAGACCTGAACTGGCGCCGCGAGGCAGGTCGACTTGGGTTTTATCCCCGGTAATGACCGCTGTTGAGCCAAACCCTATGCGGGTAAGAAACATCTTCATCTGCTCGCGTGTGGTATTTTGTGACTCATCCAGAATAACAAACGAGCCATTCAAGGTACGGCCACGCATATAAGCCAGAGGTGCGATCTCAATGACATTCTTTTCGATCAAACGTGCCACTTTCTCAAAGCCCATCATTTCATAGAGAGCATCGTAGAGAGGGCGTAAGTAAGGGTCCACTTTCTGTGATAGATCGCCTGGAAGAAAACCGAGTTTTTCACCGGCTTCAACTGCTGGACGAACCAGTAAGATGCGGCTGACCTCTTCACGCTCAAGAGCCTCAACAGCACACGCGACCGCAAGGTAGGTTTTACCAGTGCCTGCAGGTCCGATACCGAAGTTGATATCATGATAACGAATCGACTGGACGTACTTTTGCTGATTCTCTCCGCGAGGTCGAATCGTCATTTTTCGGGTACGAATAGTGACATCGTCAGTCGCATTCGATTTCACGTCAGCTTGTGAAATACCTGAGTGTTGAAGCGATAGATGAATATCTGATGGGGCAAGAGGTTTGCCGCTCAGAGACTCTTTGTACAGTGCTTCAATCAGCGCGCAGACAGGGCGAACGGCCTGAATAGCACCTTCCACTTTGAACTGAAAACCACGGTTACCGATTTGGACGCCAGTGCGTTCTTCAATCAAACGCAAGTTCTCATCAAACTGACCGACTAGGTTGGCCAGCGCAGCGCCATCTTCTGGCTGCAAGTTGATGTGAAATGATTGTGTTTCGCTCATTATTGATCCAGCTCGGAGCTTACTAACTCACCGATTAATGAATTCGGAAGTGCTTCAGCTATGCGGACATCGGCGAAGTGGCCAATCAGGTCCGGATTGTCACAACGGAAGTTCACAACACGGTTATTTTCGGTGCGACCTGATAGTTGTCCAGGGTCCTTACGTGAGTAGCCGTTGACTAGAATACGCTGAGTAGTGCCGACCATGCGGCGACTGATCTGCAACGCGTTTTGAGTAATACGGCTCTGCAGGATGTGTAGGCGCTGTTTCTTTGTCTCTTCCGATACGTCGTCTGGTAGATCGGCCGCTGGGGTTCCTGGGCGACGGCTATAGATGAAACTGAACGAAGTATCAAAACCGATATCCTCGATTAGCTTCATGGTCGCTTCAAAGTCGGCGTCAGTCTCGCCTGGGAAACCGATGATGAAGTCTGATGAGAAGCTGATATCGGGACGCTTCGCCTTGATGCGGCGTAATTTGGACTTGTATTCAATCGCAGTGTGGCCACGCTTCATCGCCATCAATATACGGTCTGAGCCGCTCTGGACGGGTAGGTGCAAATGACTCACCAATTCGGGTACTTCGTCATAAACCTCGATAAGACTGTCGGTAAACTCTACGGGGTGTGAGGTTGTGAATCGAATGCGATCGATGCCCTCTATCGCGGCAATAGTGCGAATTAGTTCAGCCAAATCAGCTGTGTCTCCGTCATGAGTCGCGCCTAGGTAAGCATTGACGTTTTGGCCAAGTAGATTGACCTCGCGTACACCCTGTTCAGCCAGCTCAACACATTCAGCAACAACATCATCTAAGGGGCGGCTGACCTCTTCACCACGAGTGTATGGCACGACACAGAAAGTACAGTACTTACTGCATCCTTCCATTACAGAAACAAATGCCTCTGCACCCTCAACCTTCGGGGCCGGCAAATGGTCAAATTTTTCGATCTCTGGAAAGCTAACATCCACGATGCCGACTTTGCCGCCTTTGGTGTCTTCAATCATCTCAGGAAGGCGGTGTAGGGTCTGTGGGCCAAAAATCATATCGACAAACGGCGCACGATCACGAATAGCTTCGCCTTCCTGACTTGCTACGCAGCCACCTACACCGATCATCAAGCCCGGTTTTTGCTCTTTCAAAAGACGCCAGCGACCCAGTTGGTGAAAGACCTTCTCTTGGGCCTTTTCACGAATTGAACAGGTGTTTAGAAGCAGGACGTCAGCCTCTTCTGGATTGTCGGTCAGCTCCAGTTTGTGGCTGTCACCCAGAAGGTCTGCCATTCGTGCGGAGTCGTACTCATTCATCTGACATCCGTGTGTCTTGATAAAGAGCTTTTTAGTCATGTTTCACCTGTCGTTACGTTGAATCTATGCCCCAGCATTTGGGGCGATGAAGTATACCTCAGCGCACTCTTTGGCGCTAACGAACTTGCAATTGTTTAGAGCGTCCCCACTAACCTGATTACGCTACTCAAGTTTACATTCATTGGAGATACTCAATGGCCGATGCCAAGCGCCTCTATCGCGTCACTTACATCAACAAAGATAAAGTCTACGAGCTTTATGTTGAACAGGTTTACAGTGCTGATATGTGGGGCTTTGTCGCGCTAGAGGGGTTCGTGTTTGGCAGTCATACCGAAATGCTTATTGACCCTGCAGAGGATCGTCTGCAGCAAGAATTCTCAGGTGTAAAACGCTCCTTCGTCCCGATGCAGGCTATTATCCAGATCGATGAGGTAGAGCAACGTGGTAAAGCTCGCATTACTGATGCTGAGGGAACGGTAACCGCTTTTCCAGTGATGCCCTCGCGTAATAAATAATCAATTACTGGCGATCGATCCTTGGTCGTCCTGACAAATGGCGGGCTGTAGAGTAGGCAGCTGAAGCTCTATCTGATCCTTCGAGTAGTCTTCTACGCTTGAGTCCGAAAAGATCAGTTCGGCGCTCTCAATTCTAAAACAGCTAATCGAGCTGTCAGCCCACACTTTGTCCCACTGTTGATCACCAGTTCTATGGTTTGGCGTCAAAGGCCCTGCAATTCTCAAATAAGCATGATCATCGCCGCTCTTCATTGCCGGAATTACATTGCCATCTGCGTCATAAGCGATCGTCTTAAACATCACATAGTCTAAATCACGATCAGTCTGATTACTGAAATCGATGACGGCGGCAATATTTTTTTGGGTGATCGCTTGAGTGTGAAGTTGGTGAATAACGAGTGTTTTTTCCGGTGCAGTGGGTGTGATGGGTTGTTGAGTTGTCAGTTTGGCGGTTGTTTCAGGCAAACTGATACAACCTGTTAATAACAGCGTTGGCAGGGTCAGTTTTAAAGCGTTTTGCATTGTTATTTTTTTTGCAATCACGTTGATATCTCCAAAAACCTTAACTGGATATTAACAAGGTTTTTGATGTTTTGCCTGAAATTTCTTTCGCTAGCCTAGGAACAAGATATCCTGGGAGCTCTTTCTGCATTTGGGCAAAGATCTCTTTGCCCTGCTCAATCGGGATATCAAAGTGACTGGCACCCGCGACTGGATCAAATAGAAAGAGATAGTAGGGGAGGATGCCTGCGCTGAAGAGTGCTCGTGAGAGTCTAACTTGCTCCCAAGCACTGTCATTCACTCCTTTTAACAAGACCGCTTGATTGAGAATGGTTGAACCACTCTGTTTTAGCTTAGACACAGCTTCACGCAGACTCAGGTCAATCTCATTGGCATGGTTGATGTGAAGGACAACCACGCAATCAAATCTTGAATTATGTAGGGTGTCATTGAGTTGTTCCGTCACTCTGGATGGAATAACTACAGGCAGGCGTGTGTGAACTCTCAACCTTTCAATATGAGGTATGGCTTCAATGTCGACTACCATCTTTGAAAAACGACGATCAGAGGTAACCAGTGGATCGCCACCCGAGAAGATCACCTCACGTAAATCTTTATGCTCTTTGAGATAGGCAATAGCCATTTGCCAATGCTCCCCGCTGAGCTGATTGTC
Organism: Marinobacterium sp. xm-d-530; assembly: GCA_949499045.1. Classification (GTDB taxonomy): domain Bacteria; phylum Pseudomonadota; class Gammaproteobacteria; order Pseudomonadales; family Balneatricaceae; genus Marinobacterium_E. Next base: position 21,528 of record CATEEE010000049.1, read on the forward strand.
GGAATAGGGGAAGTGCCTGCGAAAACAGTATCGACAGTTGATAGCGCAGGCTCCACTTAAAATCAAAAGCGCTCGGTCTTTGTATTTGTGCACAACACCTGGAGTTGGGCGTGCATCGCTCTCATTCAAAGGGTCTTCCGTGAAGCCTGGGGTTTGGATGAACTCTTCCTTGATCGGTAGAACCTGTTTTAGCAGAGGGTCGTCGGGATTGCCTGGCTCCATTCGGTCTACGAACTCTAGAGGAACGCGCAAAGGGAAGAGTTTGCTGGCCTTTGTTGCTTGTTCGAGGAGTTCGTGGGGTAAAGAGAGTCTATCCAATAATGCTTTAGGATCGGTGATGGCCCTTTTCAGTGAGTCTTGCCAATGGTTTGGCGTAATGTCCAACACGTGCATCATTGAATTGACCAAAATTTCCAAGAATGTAAACGATCTGTTGGAGCAGATTCTCCTTTGAAGTAGAATGCTCGTCAAACATTCAATCAATGATTTGGAAAAAGAGATGGGAAACGTTTCAAGTGGTCAGTTTAAGACTGGCATGAAAGTGATGATCGACGGCGATCCATGTAACATGGTTGAAGTTGAATTTGTTAAACCGGGCAAAGGTCAGGCGTTCACACGAGTTCGTCTTCGTAACCTTATGACGGGTCGTATTTGGGAGCGTACTTTCAAATCGAACGAATCAGCTGAAACAGCCGATGTTATGGACCGTGACATGGAGTACCTCTACAGCGATGGTGAAATGTGGCACTTCATGGAGCCAAGCACATTTGAGCAGTACGCTGCCGATGAGAAAGCCGTTGCGGATTGTTCACAGTGGTTGAAAGAGGGTGACAAAGTAATGATCACTCTATTTAACGACAACCCAATTGCCGTGACACCTCCTAACTTTGTTGAGCTTGAAGTGACTGAAACGGATCCGGGTCTTAAAGGTGATACGGCTCAAGGCGGCTCGAAGCCTGCGACACTTAGCACCGGTGCTGTGGTTCGTGTACCTCTATTCATCAACCAGGGTGAAGTTCTTAAGATCGACACTCGTACGGGTGAATACGTAAGCCGTGCCTAACTGGGCTTGATTGTAGAAACGGCAGCTTAGGCTGCCGTTTTTGGTTCTAATTTAGGAGTCTGTATGAATCGTAATCACTGGCAACCATCAGCAGAGATTTTAACACTTCGTGAACGAGCAAAGATGCTGGCCGATGTGCGTGCTTTTTTTGCTGATCGTGGTGTCATGGAAGTGGATACTCAATGTCTGTCACAAGCCGCTGTCAGTGATCCTTTCATCGATTCAATTGAAGTCTCCTTCTCAAACTACCCAGGGGATGTGGAGCAGCGTTTTTACCTGCAGAGTTCGCCTGAGTATGCCATGAAGCGCCTTTTGGCTGCTGATGCAGGGCCTATCTACCAGTTGGGTAAAGCGTTTAGAAACGGCGAAGTTGGGCGGCTTCACAACCCTGAATTCACTATGCTTGAGTGGTATCGACCTCGTTTCAGTGCGGAGCAGCTTATGAATGAGGTGCAGGATCTGGTCACTGCGGTGCTTGGCCCCCAACATTGGGAGCGTTTGAGTTATCGCGACCTGTTTATGCGCTTTGTTGGAGTGGATCCTCATCAAGCCACCATCGAAATGTTAAAAGCCCTGTTGGAACCTCATTTTGAGTGCCCCTTTACGGATGATCGCAAAGATACTTGGCTCGAGCTGGTTATGTCGCACCTTATTGAACCAAAACTCATTGAGCCGGTGCTGGTGTTTGACTTTCCCGCGTCTCAAGCTGCTCTGTCTGAAGTGGTTGAGGATGCACAGGGTGTCAAAGTGGCTTCTCGCTTTGAGCTATACGCTGGCGGTATGGAGTTAGCGAATGGTTATCAGGAGCTGCGAGATCCAGCTGAGCAGGCAGAACGTCTCGAGGCCGACGATCGAATGCGTGAAATCTCAGGTCTACCAAGGCGGCCATTGGAGACCCGTCTAGTATCGGCTTTGGAGTCAGGCATACCATCTTGTGCCGGCGTGGCACTGGGCTTTGATCGATTACTGATGATCAAAGTTGGCGTGAGTAGTATCCAAGAAGTTATCCCTTTCGGGTTTGAGCGCTGCTAAAGAGAGGCGACGGCCAGCTTTATTCTGTGAACCGCTTCCTCAACACGTGATCTTGGGCACCCAAAATTGAGTCTTACAAATCCAGGGGCACCAAAGTCTTGCCCATCAGACAGTCCCACTCCGTGTGATTCAAACAGTCGTTGTGGGTTATCGACGCCAAGCTGGCGAGCATCGATCCAAGCTAGGTAGGTCGCCTCGTTAAGCTGCATATTTAAGCCTGAAATATTACCTATTTCAGCGATCAGGTAGTCTCTATTGCCCTTGAGGTATTCGCACTGTTTGCGATTCCACTCGTCCCCAAATGAGTAGGCGGCTTCTGCTGCGGTATAGCCCAGTAGATTGACGTCTGGCACGATGCCTTTGCGTACCTTTTTGAACCGCTCCCTCAATTCGGGATTTTGAATGATCGCAACTGAGCAGGCGAGTCCAGCAATGTTCCAAGTTTTGCTAGGTGCCATCAGCGTTAGGGTGCGCGAAGCGATCTCTTCATTCAAGCTCGCGATCGGCGTGTGGCGTAATTCGGGTTGTAATATGAGATCACAATGAATCTCATCGCTGCAGATGAACAGATCTTGGTTGATAATGATCTGTGCGAGTCGCTTAAGCTCTTCACGACGGTAGACGCCACCCCCTGGGTTGTGAGGGTTGCAGAAAAGTAAAAGTTTAGTTTTAGCTGTAATGGCCTTTTCTAAGGCATCAAAATCGATGACACGATCATTCATTGGGATAGTGATTAAGTCTCTCGAAGAGAGAGCGGGAGCAGACATAAAGGGCGGGTAGATCGGCTGAGCCGTTACGACGGCTTGCTCTGCTGTGCTTAAAGCACGTGTTGCCAAGTTAAGACCGCAAACTAAACCGGGTAGCCAGACTAGATCCTCTGCAGAGATCGTCCAGTCGTACAGACGCTGCATGCGATTGATAAATACCTGATTGAGTGTTTCTGGTGTTCGGGTGTACCCAAAAACGCCATGTTCCACACGAGTTTTCAAAGCTTCAATGACCGCTCGTGGAGAACGGAAATCGGTATCAGCGACCCACATCGGCAGTGTGTCAGTCCCAGCATATTTTGACCACTTGTCACTCCAAGTTTCTTGACGATCAATTAAGTGATCAAAATCGAAATCATTCATAGGCTCACCCACTACTCTTCCCTTTCTACTGGCCGATCATCAAGCTATCATAGGCCAATTACTCTTTATAGTGAGCCATTAGAGAAATTATTTCTCAGGCCATAATTCGTGGAGATCCTTATGAGCAACGATCGCGTTATAATTTTTGATACCACTCTGCGCGATGGTGAACAGAGTCCCGGTGCATCAATGACCGGTGAAGAGAAACTGCGAATAGCTCGTCAGCTTGAACGTATGAAAGTGGATGTGATTGAAGCGGGTTTTGCGATCGCGAGTCCTGGTGATTTCGAGGCCGTAAAAAATATTGCCGACAACATCAAAGATAGCCGAGTCTGTTCACTCTCTCGTGCTTTGGATGCGGATATTGATCGTGCTGGTGAAGCACTTAAAAATGCTGCCCAGGGCCGCATTCATACGTTTATCGCGACCTCACCGATTCATATGAAGTACAAGCTTCAGATGGAGCCAGATCGTGTGGTTGAACAGGCTGTTCATGCCGTTAAGCGAGCTCGTAATCTGATCGATGATGTCGAATTTTCGCTAGAAGATGCTAGCCGCTCTGACTTGGATTTTATGTGCCGTATCATCGAAAAAGTGATCGATGCTGGCGCTCGAACCATCAATATTCCAGATACGGTCGGTTATGCCGTGCCACATCAGTTTGCTGAAGTGATCGGTGAACTGATTCAGCGTATTCCAAACTCGGATAAAGCGATTTTCTCTGTCCACTGTCATAACGATTTAGGACTTGCGGTAGCTAACTCACTGGCAGCCGTAGGTGCCGGTGCACGACAGGTCGAGTGTACAATCAACGGTTTGGGTGAGCGTGCTGGTAACGCAGCTCTGGAAGAGATCGTCATGGCATTGAAAACTCGTCAAGACGTCATGGGTCTTGAAACTAATATTGACACTCAACACATTGTCGGGGCCTCTAAATTGGTCTCCAGTGTGACCGGTTTCCCCGTTCAGCCTAACAAAGCGATTGTCGGTGCTAACGCCTTTGCTCATGAGTCTGGTATTCACCAAGATGGTGTTCTGAAGCATCGTGAAACCTATGAGATCATGACGGCTGAAAGTGTTGGTTGGACGACCAACAAAATGGTGCTGGGTAAGCATTCAGGTCGTGCCGCCTTTAAATCACGACTTGAAGAGCTGGGTACCACGTTCAAGAGCGATTCAGATCTAAACACCGCTTTCCAAGCCTTTAAAGTGTTAGCCGATAAGAAGCATGAGATCTTTGATGAGGATCTCATGGCGTTGGTAAGTAATAGTCGTGCCGAAGCGTCGAGTGAGCGCTTCCAATTGGTTAACTTATCTGTCACATCACAAACCGGTGAAACCCCTCAAGCCGAGCTTGTTTTGAGTATTGACGGGCAAGAGCACACATGCAGTGCAGAGGGCAGTGGGCCAGTAGATGCTATCTTTAAAGCGATTGAATCACAGGTCAACTCAGGATCCACTCTATTGATCTATTCGGTTAATGCCGTGACAGAGGGGACCGATTCACAAGGTGAAGTTACCGTGCGTCTTGAGAAGGGTGGTCGCATCGTTAACGGTTTAGGTGCCGATACCGATGTCATCATTGCATCGGCTAAGGCCTATATCCATGCACTCAATCTTCTGGATACTAACGCGGAAAAAGCGCACCCACAGGTTTGATCATGTCAGTTCAGCAGGCTCGAATCCAAGCCGCCTATTTAGATCAGATTGGCATCCAGCAGTGGATGCCTCGTCAAATTTTGCCAGCAGCAAAGCCTTCGCCTGATTGGGTCTATCGCTTTGCTCATCCGGCGGATCTACTTGGTGAAGATGATGAGATAATGCAGGCTTTGGCTCCACAGGCGCACAAGCCTGTCGAACCTCATGCTGAACGTCGTGCGATCACTCAAATCGGTGAAGCTTTAGAAATTTCTGCTCCCGATGATGTGAGTGCAGAGGTCAACTCATCCAATGTTAGAAGAGCAGCCGTTGCTGAGTTGACGGCAGATGAGAGCTCCAAAGAGGGTCAACCTGCATCCGTTAGTTCGGTTAAGCGAAGTGTTGAACCGGCACCACGTTATAAAATTGTCATGGCGCGAGCGGGCCGACTCCTGTTGATCGATAATCTGCCTATTCGTGCTCGTGAAGGTTTCTCCAACAAGCATAAGCGTCTATTGGCGGGTATTGTTCAAGCCCTAGGTGAGTCGCCACAATCAATTACACTGCCGATCACGCTTGAGTGGCCTATGCTCGCTGGCAAAACGCTGGATCAGGGGCCCCATGAAGCGAGAAAGCATGTGCAACGACAACTGAGCTTTATGCAGAAAGAGTCTGGTTTAGAGACGATCATTCTGTTTGGCGAAGGGCTTGCGAATTGGGTTGTCGGTGAAGCTGTGGTTGAGACCCAAGGTCAGCTTCAGCCACTGCATCAAACGGGTCTGAACTACCTCGTCACGCAATCACTCTCGCAGGCGCTCAATATGCCTGGCGCTAAACAGCAGATCTGGTCTGATCTTCAACCGCTGGTTTAGAGTTTAACTTTTGAATGTCTGCTGCGATGAGGATCGATCAACTGTTTGCTCTGGATCAACAGTGTTTTCCTGATCACTGGTCAAAATCCCAATGGCAGACGTACCTATCCAAAGCGGATCGTTTTCCATGTTTTACCCTGTTTAATGGTGAAGAACCAATTGGTTTTGCGCTCTACCAAACGTTATTTGATGAAGTTGAACTGCTGCGTATTGGTTTAGTGCCTGATAGGCGCGGACAGGGGTGGGCGGCCAAGATGCTAGCTGATCAGTTGGAGCAGTTCGCTGGTGATGGAGTCAATCGTGTCATTCTCGAAGTGCGTGTTTCTAATGAAGCAGCGATTCGTCTCTATCAATCTGTGGGCTTTATCACGGATGGTCTGCGCAAACATTACTACCCTTTGATCGGTCAAGAGGGTAGAGAGGATGCGATCCTAATGTCACGACCGGTGTGAATGGAATAAATGGACAATCCTACCTTTGACATCAATTTAATTTGGCACCTGGTAGCGGCGCTGTTAGCGTTTGCTGCTATTTGGAATGCCTTTAAGCGAGTGCCATTCCAAGCGCTTTGGGCTGAGCCTAGACTTCAGCACTTGTTGTTTGGCGCTATGGTCCTACTGATGCTGACTTGGACATTCAGGGCGGGTCTGTCTGAGGGGTTGAGTGTTCACTTTTTGGGTATGACCGCGCTGACACTGATGTTTGGCTGGGATCTCGCCATCTTGGCTGGCGCTATTGCGATGCTCGGCATCACTCTGGTTGGAGTAGAGCGTGTTGATATGCTGGCCATTAACTTTGTTGCGATTGTTGTAGTGCCTGCGACATTGACCATCACTCTGCTTAGATACATTGAGAAACGATACCCACCTAATTTTTTTGCCTACCTGTTCTTAGCGGCATTTATCGGCGGCGGTTTTGCAGTCGCTAGCTCCGGTTTGACCCTTTCGTTAGTGCTAGGTCTGTCAGGTATCCATAGTTGGCAAACCATCTATCAAGAGTACATCTCTTTTCTACCGTTGATTATGTTTCCAGAAGGGCTCATTAACGGGATTCTTATGACGGCTGTCATGGTGTTTCATCCTGATTGGATACGCACATTTGATGCAGCCAAGTACATCGACAACCAGTAGTTAGCCAATTCATGATT